>JACDDS010000016.1 GCA_013816805.1 Chitinophagales bacterium
CATCAAAAAAAGAGGCTGTATAAAACAATTACAACGCTGATGATAGAATAAAAAAGAAAAAATGATACTCGAAGACAATAAAATCTATTCCCATCCCTAAGGCAAAATCATTTTCAGGAACACCCTAGTAAACATGGATAGCAATACTCAATTACTGTATAACCACCTTTGTCCTCACTATCTGAGCACCTGAATTTATTTCAACAATGTAAGTGCCTTTTGGCCATTGGCTTACGTCAAAGGATTTTGAAACCGTGTTTGGAAACGCTGATATATTAGCTTCAGAATATATCCGGCCCTCTATGGTTGAAATTTTCACATAAGCATCCTGTGCAATATTCTTTATTTCAATTATAAAACTCTCATTGGCAGGATTTGGGTAGAGTGCATAATTTATGGAAGTTGGATTATTGATTCCAATATATTCTATAACAGTGGTAACCATGGTATCCCGCCCTGTACATCCGTTTGATCCGTTAAGTGAATAGATGATCTGATAAGGGCCACCAACACCTGCCAGCAACGGATTAAATACATTTCCATCAATACCTGGTCCGGAAAACGTACCACCCGAAGGTTCACCAAAGAGGGTATCCGGAGGGCTCTTCCGGTAATAGAATGGTTCCAATCCTGAAAGAGAAACTGTGGGAGTTGGTTTAGCATTAACGGTGATAGATATGGAAGTATCGCACTGGTTATTTATTTCAGTGGCTGTTACCAGAAAAGATATGCTGGTATTAATGGGAACTGAAATAGTATCATTTGCTCCATCAGCCGGAATCATTCCGGGCAAAATGGGTGTCCACTGATAGTTAAAGGCACCCGGTCCCAGGTTTTCAGCTACAAGCATTGTCCGTTCACCGGCACAAACATTAGCTGGATCTGCATGAGCTTTTATTTTCGAATGATAGATAACTGCAACAACCGGAGTTCTGGGGCCCGCACATCCTGACTCATTTGACTCCACCCAAAATGTAGTGGTGGACGTTAAAAAGGGTGTGGTAAAAGGGGAGCCGGATCCCAGCTTATTGCCCCCTGTTTGTGAATCGTACCAATTTAAAGTTCCTGTGCCAGTTGCCGTAAGCTGCCCCTGGCCTGCATTACAAATTGAGGCGCCAGTTGCAATGGGAGCCTCGACAATAATGACATCGATCGTAACTGAATTGGAGAAAGCAACTTCTCCACCGGAACTGCAGGTAACTTTAGTTCTATATTGCGTAGATTGATCAAGTGCAGGTGTGCTATATATATTAGACGTTGCATCAGAAATATCTATCCAGGAAATACCATCTGTTGATTGCTGCCATTGCAGGTTAACACCTTCCTGGTCTGAATATCCGGTTGCAGTAAGTGTGGCGGAATTTCCAATCCCGCATAATTGAGACACGTTTGCCTGCACAGTACCCGCCTCTGGTGTTCCAGTACAAGCCGTTTCAGAAACAAAATTAATAAGGTAGTCTTCTGTCTCACCGTATATCAGCACATCGCAAGCATCATTTTTTGTTAAAGTAGTATCATATGAACATCGAATGCGCATGCGGTGAAAACCAAGGTCTGATTTATCCGATATAGTAATGGAGCCGATAAATTTACTTGAATCGGCGGTGTCGGTAGAGTATACAAATTCCCCGGCATCATCAAAGTTTCCATTATTGTTATAATCAATCCATACCCCAAAGCCTTCGGGTTCAGGGCCTGACTGTAAGGTAATCGGGTAGATTTTACCCGGTATAACCGCAGTGGTAAAAGAATTTACAGGTGAGTAAAGCGTATAGTCAAACGCTTGTCCACTGCAGCCACTTCCAATATTGGAAAGTGTATTAAACGTGACATTATCAATATAGTCACCGGATAAACATAAATTAATAAAATCGCCCGTACAAAAAGAATTTACAACTGTAAAACCGGCCGGAGCCGTAACAGAAGGGATAATGGTGCCTGTGGTTCCTGTAAAAGTAACAGAGGTAATTTCGGCATCCAGGTAATCCCCACCGATCGCCGTGCTTGTTAAATCATATGCAAGCCAGAAATAGTTATTACCAGGCTGCAGCATCTGGGTTCCATTAATTGATCCCGATGAAACCGGCGTAGATCCGAATAATAAATTTGATGAAAAAGCAGAATCGCTGCCTGTCCAATATATCTTGGCTTTAAGCACGTCAGCTTCATAATCGGTAGTGCCATTACTATTAAAAGTAAATGAGGTAACGCTAAATGGATCTGAACTGCCTGTTGTAACTATCTTAATTCCAATTATTCTTTGGCTCTGATTGCCAGGGCCCGCTGTAAGGTTAGGAGGCTGAAAAGCGGTACAGGATAAGAGTGACATCTGTACACCAGCAGTAACAGCAACTGTGTAATCGTGAGTTTCACCGTAAGTATATAGAGCACATGGATCCATAAGCGGAACATTATATGCATCCCTTACGCGTAAACGGTGACTACCAATTGTTGCGGTTGAGGGGAGTGTAAAGCTTACAGAGTAATCCTGAAAACGGCTGACACAATGAAAGCCAGAAATAATTTGTTCAGCGGAATCAAAAATGTTATCATTATTATAATCAATCCAGGCAGTTATATAATCGCCAGGCCATCCTACACTAAAGGTCATGGTATACGTAACTCCTTGCTGCAAGGTGGTAGAAAGACTCGTATAATCTGAATAGCCCGCTTCCCCGGTGGCACAGCCAGAAGCCATCTGTTGAATGGAACCCAGGTAGAAATCATCTATGTAATCATCATCTGTACAACCCTGATCGTATAAACCCGAGGTACAATACTGAGCATTAGCATCTTTGATAAGTGGGAAGAAAAAGGCAATAACTGTAATAAATAAAGCGTAACGGGAAAATTTCATAAGTGAACAGACGTTAAAAAATAAATATGTGTATTAAAAAATAAATATTTTAAAGAAAACCCCAATTATACGAGAAAAATACCTTCGAAAAAAATTAAGCCTGATTGATATGGGACCTGTAAAGGAATGCTCAGACAACAATAATATTCATTAGTTTAATCAATAAAGCAATTACTTTACAGGTGAGCATAAATTACTCCTGCAATCAATGCGAACAGAACAAGAACAGGCACTTTGATTCTGGTAAAGTTTAATAAAAGAAAGGTAGCGATTACAACTATAATATTAATGATGTGAAATTCTACATTTGTATAAAGAATGGCAGCTGCAGAAAATATTAATCCCACCGATGCTGCATTAATTCCCTCCAGTGAGCGCCGTACGAAAAAATAGTTTTTCAGGTATTCCCATAAAGGATAAATAATAAATGCCATTAAAGCGCCCGGAAGAAATATCGCCACTATACCGATAATGCATCCCATTAATTGAAACGGCGCGCCCATACCTTTTAAAGCCATTCCTCCCGTGAATGCTGCAAAAGCAAATGATGGCCCTGGAATAGCCTGACTTATTGCTAACCCTGAGACAAATTCATCGGGAGGCATATAATGACGGTGTTTCACAAACTGCTCAAACATCATAGGAACCAGAACATTACCACCGCCAAAGGTGATGGTGCCAAACCGGAAAAAATTTTCAAATAAAATAAAGGGAAGATCTTTAGTTACCAGCGCCAGTAGCCCTACTATTATAAAAATGCAGATAAATAATCCCAATCCGAAATAGACGTGCTTCCAGTTAACAACCCCGGAATGTGTTTCTTTTACCGTTTGAGCCTTGCCGGTAATATTAGTAACTATCGCGGCACCGATCAGCACTAATGGGAAGGTCCAGGGTGTGGTAATAGATAAGGCAACAATGATTGCTAGTGACATTATTATTATCCCGGTGCGGTTCTTTATTAGCTGGACTCCCAAGCTATAACCTGCGTAAGCTATTATGCCTATAGCCATAGGCTGAATAAAAATTAAGAAGTTGGTAGGCAGATCGCGGGTTTCAAAAATAGAAAAGATCAGTACAGTAAAAGACATTATTGCTGAAGCTGGCAGAATCCATATCAATAAGGACAGAAGCGCCAGTATAAATCCACCTTTCTTCTGAGATAATACAATAATGGTTTGAGTAGAAGCCGGACCAGGCAGCATCTGGCAAAGCGCATTTACCTCAAGGAGTTCATCATCAGTAAAATACCTTCTTTTCTTTACGAGTATATTGTGCATTACTGCTAAATGACCCTGGGGCCCGCCGAATGAAGTTACAGCGACTATAAAAATGTCCTTAAGATAAATAAGGTCACGTGCCCGCATTATTTGGCTTTTTTCAAACCAATTTCAATAAGGCGTTCATCTAAATATTCGCCTGCACTGGTAGGATCATATTTGCGTGAATTTTCAAGAGAAACACAAGTGCTGAGGCAGTCAAGCCTCATTTCGCTTCTGGGATGAAGGAAAAAAGGAATAGAATAGCGGGAAGATCCCCACATTTCTTTTGGAGGATTTACTACTCTGTGAGTGGTGGACCTTAAACGGTCGTTTGTCAACCGCTGAAGCATATCTCCTACGTTTACTACAATTTGGCCTGGTAAGGCAGTAACCGGAATCCAATCATCATTCTTTGACTGAACTTCTAACCCTTCTGCCGAGGCCCCCACGAGCAAAGTAATAAGGTTGATATCTTCGTGCTGCTCTGCACGCAAAGCGGATTTAGGGTCATCAATTATTGGCGGATAGTGGATGGCGCGAAGAATACTGTTTCCATTATGGATTTTTTTATCGAAATAATTTTCAGGAAGTTCCAGATAGATGGCGATTGCATTAAGAAGATGCCTGCCGCAAATTTCGAAGCTCCGGTAAGAATTTACACCGATTTCATTAAAGCCCGGCAATTCTTCCACCCAAACATTTTCCGGATATTGTGAGGCAATCGCATCTCCATCGGAAACTATTTGTCCGAATTGCCAGAACTCCTTCAGATCGGCTACATTACTGCCTTTAGCATGTTCTTTTCCAAAAGAAGTATATCCTCTTTGTCCTGCCAAATCCGCCCGTTCATACTTCTTCTTGATATCATAAGGCAGCGAAAAAAACGCTTTCACTTCACGGTATAATTCTTCAATCAGCTTTTCGCTGATACCATGATTTTTTACAGCTACAAATCCTACTTCGTGATATGCATCACCTAATTCCTGCACAAACCTCTTTTTCCTGCTATCGCTGCCAGAAACAAATTCTGCAAGATCAACCACCGGAATTGATTCCATATTTCGCTTTTTTTAAAGTGAATAAAGTTAGCGGAATAAGTTAAAAAGTCAAATGATTTTCAGGTAGTCCGTTCTGTAGCGAAGCACAGTACATATATAAATCAACCGGCAGCATTTATTTCAGTGGTTTATATTTTGATGCTGTTAAAATTTTTTGTGCATCCTGCTCAGCCATTAACTGGTTTAATTCAATGGAAGAATTTTCTCTCATATATTTTGAAATGATACGCCACCCTAACCAGCTTCCTATATTACCCGGAGCTTCCGGCGGCATACCTGAAGTATTTGGCCCCTCACTTACATATTTTTCATATTCAAGGGCATCCTGACTGTACAATAGTTTTTTTGAAATGAAAAATTTCCAAATTTCCTTTTCATTCTCATTAAGCCATTTCAGATTACCAGCTGAAAACCCGGTAATGATTGAATCAGGTACCCCGGTCATCAGTTTTTGTTTCAGGTAAAGAATTTTTCCTTTATATAGCATCGCGTCCAGCAAAGCTTTCGACGCGTTGCTTGGTTCATAATTTCCTGTGAGAAAAACTTCTATAGCATTGGAAGCCATATATTCTGAACGGAATCTTCTTAACAAATACTGCGGGATAGGATCTGCCTCATTTTGATATAGTGGGAAATCAGGCCCCAGGTATTTATCCGTGCTGATGCAAATAAGGTCGTCCCCTATTGTAAAAGCAGGAGGTGCATTAATCACCAATGCTATTACAGGAATTTTAGCATCCGGAAAATAGTATTTATAATACTTAAATGCGGTTTGTAATTGCTTTTGTAAAAATGAAAGATCATTATATCTCCGCATCGAGGAATCATACAAAGCTTGAGAATAGGGATGCATTACATAATGGAGGATACTGTCTTTAACGTTAAGAGAAGAATTTTCATTTACCTTCCATCCGATCAGCTGTTCAAAATAAAAAGGAAACAATACCGGATATTTTATCTGAAGGGAATCAATCCTGTATTTATAGTTGGAAGTATCGATGGCAAATAAATCTTTATCGAAGCGCAGTAACTTCAGGTTGATTTGTATATTCGAAATATCAGGCTTCTGGTTTTTACAGGCAAAAAATAAGGCAGAGAAAAAAAAAGATCTAATGAGAAATGCTGTTAAAAGGTTACTGCGTCTGTTTATAAAATGAATGACTATTCTATAATTTTTTAAAATTGAAGCATTCCGACTATTCACCTTTAAATTGTGGTTTTCTTTTTTCCATAAACGCCGCTACTCCTTCTTTGTTATCAAAAGTAGAAGCTGCAATATCCTGGCAATATGCTTCATAATCGAGCATTGTATTCAAGTCTGAATGCATGGCTTTGTTCATCATCTTCTTCATTAATCCAATTGCTTTTGTCGGGGCATTTGCAAAATAATTGGTATAAAAATCTATGGCAGTATCCAACTCTTCCGCTTTTACAACTTTATTAATAATACCCAATTGAAGACCTTCAACTGCTGTCATTTTTGTTCCCATTGCAGCAACCTCGAATGCTTTTTGATACCCAATCAACCTTGGAAGGAAATAAGATGAACCTGAATCGGGTACCAATCCAATGTTTACGAATATCTCTATAAGAGATGCTTCTTCCGAAGCAATAATCATGTCGCAGGCAAGAACGATGGAGCAGCCGGCGCCTGCAGCAACTCCATTTAACCTGCAGATAACAGGTTTGGGCATATTCCGGATAGCGCGTATGATTGGGTTGTATCTCTCATGGATAGATTCAGAAAAGGTGCGATCAGGATTTGCTGTTGCTTCTTTAAGATCCTGTCCTGAACAAAAGGCTTTACCCGCTCCTGTTAATACTGCCACCCGGACTTCTTTATTTTTCTCGCATTCCTTTAAAGCATCCTGAAGCTCATAAGTAATGACATCATTGCAGGCATTGTAAACTTCAGGGCGGTTAAGGGTGATGGTAGCGATTTTATTAGAAATATTAAATAAGAGATATTTGAACATAATTTAAGTTTGAACCTCAACTTTTATTCAGTTGTACAATTAATAATACGGCGCAAGCATCAAATAAACGATCACTCCCGTTACCGCTACATATAGCCATATAGGGAATGTCCATCGCGCGATTTTTTTATGCCGGTCAAAACGAGTTTGCAGAGCGCGTGAAAGTGTAATCAGCACCAGCGGTATTATCACTGCTGCGAGTACAATGTGCGTTATGAGGATAAAAAAATAAACATTTCGTACGATTCCCTGACCACCGTACAAAGCAGGCGGCGTAAGCGCATGATAAATAACGTAGGAGATGAGAAAAAGAGAGGACAGGAAAAATGCCGCTATCATGCACATTCTATGATAGTGCACTTTTCGGTTTAGAATAAAATATAAACCTAAGATCAGTAGAATAGCCGTTGTAAAATTTAAAGAAGCATTGAGAGCAGGTAAGATGCCCAGATTTAAAGCCGGTATATTTCGATGAGGAAGAATGTAGAAAAGAGAAAATACTGCAACAGGTATGGCAATAGAAACAACAACTATTGCAATGTTGATGGATCGCTCTTTCATAGCGGCAACGTGCCCTGCAGTTCAACCAGCAGCTTTGCAATATTGTTGTTCAGCGAATCGACTCTGTCCTTTTCAAAACCATTATAAAAACCCCTTATCATTCCATTAGCATCCACTAAAACAATTCGTTCCGAATGTGCAAATTCATCACCTGCCATAGGATGGTCGTTGGCCACCACCGGGAGCTTAAAACCTTCCTCCGCCATTCTTAATACAGAATCTTTCTGACCTCGCAGAAAATACCACTTGCCATCCCTTGCTCCAAAACGCGCCGCATATTGCTTAAGGGCAGGAACGGAATCCCGCTCGGGATCAACTGAAAAGGATACTAATTTCAGCTTCTGGTTATCTGTGAAATTGGTTTCAATGTCCGACATTGTTTTTGAAAGGTTGGGGCACATACTTCCGCAATTGGTATAAATAAAGTCTGCAACGTAAATAAAACCTTTTAAGTCATCAGCAGATAAAGAATCTCCGTTTTGTGTCTGGTATTTGAAATAAGGCGTATTCCAGAATGTCTGCACCGTTTTAGCCTGATGCGGAAGCGCATCTATTTTTTGTTTATAATAGAAAAAAAAGCCTAGAGGAAATCCAAGCAATATGAGTAATGCTACGGCCCGGGAATAAAACTGTCTGTTCATCATTTATAGTTGCAAAGCTACAGCACTAAATGTGAATAGAATTATTTAAATCCTCAATAATAGAAGTACGTATCAGACAATATTTATCTTAATTTCTTTTGGCTTGATCCAAAAGAAACAAAAAATCAAGGCTGTTGAAAAACAGCAGTCCTACCCAGCCATCGCTCGGAAAAATAAAAGCCATTACAAAGTTTTTACTTAACTTATTTTTCTGCCATCAATCACACAATTTTTCCATTGCCCTACTCCAATACTTCACTCATGCTGCTGTTTTTCAAAGGCCGATCTGACATGGAAGATTACAGCGTCTAATAAATTTAAAGAAAATTCACCTGCTCTATATTAACGTGCCTGAGAAATACAATCCGTATAAAGCTGAGAAGATACAGTTAAGCAGAAACCCGTACTCAATAATGCCTCATGATATTCCAGGAATAACCTTCGGCCAGCAGGGTGAGCACTGCAAAAAATAAAAAGGTCATGGGGATCAAAATGGTGACAGCAAGGTATTTAATTTCAAACCGGAGGTGCATGAATACAGCAACTATGTAAAAAGCTTTAACACCGCTCATCAGCACATAAAAAATATTGAGGATAATTTGCGGAACGTGACCAGTTAAGCTTACCGCACAAATAATTTCTACTACTGTAACTACCAGCATGATCCAGAATGTCCTCCAGATCAGCTTCACCATGTTAAGCTCTGTCCCGTGTTCGTTACTCATAATTTATAGTTATAGTTTATTAATGTAAACCTTATTTGCTACAGCAGATAAAATGCCATAAACACAAACACCCAAACCAAGTCGACAAAGTGCCAGTACAATCCAATTTTTTCGACCATCTCATAGCTGCCCTTACGGTCATAATCTCCTTTTGTTACTTTTCCAAGAACGATGCAATTAATCGTAACTCCGGTTAATACGTGGAATCCATGGAAACCAGTGATAGTGAAAAAAAGCCACCCGAATGCCGGTGCACCAAATGGATTATGAGAAATGGTCATACCTTCAGTAATAAGGTGCGTCCATTCCCATGCCTGGCTTCCCAAAAATGTAATACCTCCAATTATCGTAAAGAACAACCATTTGGCAACTTTTTTCCTGTTTCCCTCATGGGTACCGTAGTGAACCGCCAACACCATAGTAACACTGCTCATAATAAGCGTAAATGTCATAAAGCTTACAAACATAAGTGGCAGCTTTATTCCTTCTAAAAATGGAAACGATTCAAAAACCTTATTAGGAGTGGGCCATGCATCATAACTGAATCGCAATGCCCCGTAGGTGATCAGGAAAGATGCAAATGAAAAAGAATCACCCACCAGAAAATACCACATCATCAGCTTGCCCCAGCTCACTTTAAACGGAGATCGTCCACCATTCCATACCGAGGGTTTAATTGCTGCAGTTGTATAAAGTGCTTCAGCCATTCATCAGTTTTTAAAACAGATTAATTTGAAAAAAAATAAACAAGTAAATCCATAATATGCCTACAAAATGCCAATAGGTAGCCATCATTTGCAGGTTCACCAATCTGTTAGGATTGAATGGTTTCACAAATGCTTTTATTAATGTAATGACCATAAGCACTAGTCCACCGAGCAAATGAGCGGCATGAACTCCGGAAATAACATATACAAAAGAGCCGGAAGGGTTACCATTAATATATATTCCTATCTTACCCAATTGCAACCATCCTGCGTACTGGCCTATTAAAAAAAGGCATCCTAATAAGAAGGTAATACTTAACCAGGTCCGGTAGGCGGATTCTTTATACCGGGTGAAAGCTTTTATCGCTTGTCGTAATGTGAAACTGCTGGCAATTATAATAGCGGTATCGAGCCAGAATATTACGGGCATTTTAAAATCAGTCCAGTTGCCCTGTGCCTTCCGGACAATGTAAGCACTCGTTAATGCAGCAAAGAGCATTACAATACTCGCAATGCCGAGCCATAATCCAAATTTCAGAGGATGAAAACGGTTGGTCTCTTTTATGGTCGCGCTATTCATATTCTGTCAAAATAAAGAGCCAGCAATACAACAGGCAAATAAAAAAATGAACCAAACATTAAACGCTTAGCAGATTCAATAGTGCCACTCCTTAAGAGCTCAATGCTCTGCAAAAGGAAAATAATTCCGCAGGCAAAAACCAGCAATGCAGAAATAATTCCGGAATAACCCATATAGGCGGGAAACAAGCTCATAGGAATAAGCGCTATGATATAAAAAACAATCTGGATGGCGCTGAATTTATTCCTTCCTTGTTTTGAAGGAAGTAGTTTATATCCTGCCTTCAGATAATCATCCCAGCCCACCCAAGCGATTGCCCAGAAATGCGGGAACTGCCATACAAATTGAATTCCAAACAAGATAAAGGCAACAGGAGCCCAATGGTTCACTGCTGCTACAAACCCGATTAATGGCGGGAGCGCACCTGGTAAGGCACCCACAAATACTGCGACAGGGGAAAACCTTTTTAAAGGAGTGTATATAAAAGCATATATCAGAAGAGCAAGTGCGCTTAGCAGTGCGCTCATTTGATTGAAGTATATCCAAAAGATTGATATACCTGCAACCCCTAAAATTCCAGCTACCAGCAAAGCCTCAGCTACTGACATACGATCTGTAGGAAGCGGGCGATTTGCTGTTCGCTTCATTAACCGGTCAAAGTCTTTTTCAATCACCTGGTTTAAAACATTGGAGGAGGCAGTAGTAAAAAAACCTGCCAAACATAACAATATGAGCTGACCCCATTCTATCTCTCCCTGAATAGCCATAAGGTATCCGATAACAGATGAAAAGACGACTAAAAGAGCAAGGCGAAGCTTTACCAGCTGAGCATAATCCCTAACCTTAAATGAAATTGATGCACTAAAAGTGTTAGGTAAGGTTCTTACTTCAGTTATCATTTTCTCTCTGATCTTTAATCCTTAAGTTTTGTTAACCCAAACAAAAATATTGTTAATGCATTCCTGTTTCCCCTTCCCGCAGAGGTACATTTTGGGGAATAAATTCATCTCCATTCTTACTGTAATCATACGGCCAGCGATATACCGATGGAATCTCGCCTGCCCAATTGCCATGTCCCGGATTTATAGGAGTGGTCCATTCAAGCGTATTAGACTGCCAGGGATTTGCCTCTTTCACTATCCTGCCTTTAAAAATGCTGAAGAAGAAATTCAAAAGAAACAGGATTTGACCGAAGAATACCATCATTGCGGCAATAGTAATAAACTCATTTAAGGATCCGAACATATTAAAATTTTGGAACGCATCGAACGAATAATAGCGGCGGGGCACACCTGCAAGACCCATATAGTGCATGGGCCAAAAAATCATATATGCACCTACTATGGTAATCCAGAAATGAATATACCCTAACGTATTGTTCATGAACCTTCCAAACATTTTAGGAAACCAGTGATATACTCCAGCCAGCATTCCAAAAAAAGCCGAAACTCCCATCACAATATGAAAGTGAGCTATAACGAAATATGTATCGTGCAATTCAATATCAATGGCTGAATTACCCAGAAAAATTCCAGTTAATCCCCCTGAAATAAACATGGATACAAACCCGATGGCAAAAAGCATGGCAGGCGTAAAGCGGATATTTCCCCTCCATATAGTTGCAATCCAATTAAAAACTTTAATAGCAGAAGGGACCGCAACCAAAAGGGTAAGAAATACAAATACAGAAGCAACAAAAGGATTTAATCCGGTCACGAACATATGATGGGCCCACACTACAAATGCAATAACCGCAATTGCCAAGAGGGAAAGAATCATCGCACGATACCCAAAGATGGGTTTACGTGCATTCGTAGCAAGCACTTCAGAAACGATACCGAAGGCAGGCAGAATAATGATATAAACTTCCGGATGACCGAGAAACCAAAAAAGATGCTGGTAAAGTATAGCGTTTCCGCCACTATGCGGCAATGCATGACCATTTATAAAAATATTATCCAGATAAAAGCTGGTACCGATAGTTCTGTCAAACATAAGTAAAATGGCTGCTCCCAATAACACAGGAAAAGAGAGTAAGCCAAGGATAGCAGTAATTAGAAGTGCCCAAATAGTAAGCGGCATTTTGGCCATGGACATTCCACGGGTGCGCAGATTTAATACCGTGGTGATATAATTTAAGCCTCCTAGCAAGCTCGAAAAAATAAACAGAGCCATTCCCACAATCCAGAAATCCATGCCTGCGCCACCGCCTGGTGCTGCTTCCCGGATGCCACTGAGAGGAGGATAAGCTGTCCAACCAACATCGGATGCGCCTTCCGGCAGAAAAAACGAGCTAAGCATTACTACACTTGCCAAAAAGAAAAACCAGTAAGAAAGCATGTTAAGAAACGGAGATGCCATATCCCTTGCCCCTATCTGAAGCGGGATTAAAAAATTAGCAAATGTTCCGCTTAAGCCGGCTGTAAGTACAAAGAAAACGAGTATGGTTCCATGCATCGTTATCAGCATGTAATAGAATTCGGGGCTGATGATTCCACCCGGAGCCCATTTACCAAAAAGTGTTTCCAGGATTGGAAATGATTGATTTGGAAATCCCAGCTGCAATCGAAAAATTACCGACAGCAAACCGCCGATGAAAGCCCATATGATCCCAGTAATTAAAAATTGTTTCGCTATCGTTTTATGATCCTGACTAAAAACATATTTGGTTATAAAGCTTTCTTTATGATGCTCCGGACCATGACCGTTCTCATGAATTTCTCCAAGCGAATCCTGGTGATGCACCGAATCTCCCGTAAAAACCGGATGGGAGGGATTAAGAACTTCGTTACTCATTGACTATTCTTTTCATTAAGTTAAGAAAAACTTCTCACGCCGAAAAATGAGTTTTCATTTTGATTTTGGTTGCTTTATTGCAAGTACTGAAGAATTAGTTCCGGCAGAGCTTAACATAGTGAACTTCTTTTCTGTTTCCGTTCCCTTTATTGCTGAATCGTAGAAGGAAGGTTGAGATGCTGCCCATTTATTATATTCTTCCTGTGTTTCTACCACTACGTTCATCTTCATTGAAAAATGCCCTTTGCCGCACAGCTGATCACAAGCTATTTCGTAGTTAAAATCAGGATTACCATTTTTAAATCTCATATCAACTGTTGTTGTGATCGGAACAAACCAAAACCGCGTTGTAATGCCCGGTACAGCATCCATTTTTACCCTGAAATATGGAATACCAACATCATGAATCACATCACGTGACCTTATACGAAGCAATACGGGTTTATTCACTACAAGATGCATTTCATTCGGCATGAAATCATCTTTGCTGGCAGGATCGGTAAAATCCATGCCTACAACATTAATATCGTCTACATATTTGAATTCATTGTTTCCCAATTTGCCATCCTGACCAGGATACCGAAGCATCCAGTTAAACTGCCTGCCGGTAATTTCTATTACGCTGGAATCTTTTGGCTCAGGTCCTGTAATTTGAAACCAGCGATACAATCCTATTACCACAAGCGTAGTAAGCACTATAGCTGGTATAATTGTCCACCACATCTCCAGCTTGTTATTTTCCGGATAATAATATGCCTTCGCACCTTCACGGTGCTTGAACCTCCATGCAAAATAGAAAAGCGCAATTTGAGTAAGAACGAAAACAATGGCAGTGAAAAATAAAGTGACATTAAACATACTGTCGATCCATTGCCCATGCATGGATGCAGCGTTCAGCACCATATCCTTCCTGAAATATCCCACAGACCAGAACATGGCTGCTAATCCCAAAATGAGAAAAAGTAAAAAAAACCTCGCATGAATACGATCCGATTCCAGCCTGGTCTTTTCATCTCCCTTTAATATAGATACAAACTCTGTTGTTTTCGCCAGCTGGAATAAAACCAGTGCAAACAATACCACAGCTACAATCAGAAGAACCGTTGAATTCATATATAATTAATTCAAAACTATTAAGTTGTATGATGTAAACTTTCTCCTAAAAAAGGATGGTGGCGCGCTACTAATGGTGCTCTTGAAAGATTTGTAAAAACAACATAAATAAATAACCCCGCAAAAAACAAAGGGGCTAAAAGCTCCATAATTCCAATTCCGGCCTTATCCCCTAATGAAGACGGCATCACCATCAAATAAAAATCTAAAAAATGGCCAATAATTATTATCCATGATGCAATTATAAGCCAGGTCATTTTCCTTTTAGCATCCCTGCTCATCAATATCAAAAACGGAGCACAAAAGTTTAAAATAAAATTAGTGTAAAAAAGCCCCATGACATGATCATAACGCTGACGGAAATATTCCGTTTCTTCAGGAATATTCGCATACCAGATAAGCATGAACTGGTCGAAAATGAGATAGGTCCAGAAAATGCTGAATGCAAACATTAATTTTCCAAGATCATGGAGGTGATTTTCGTTTACAATGCTCAGATATCCTTTGCGCTTAAGGTATACCACTATAAGAGTAATAACTGCAATTGCCGTTACCCAAAAACTGCTGAAAGAATACCATCCATACATGGTGCTGTACCAATGCACATCCAGCGACATGATCCAATCCCACGCAGTAACCAGAATATACACCGCAAAGAATACCAAAAAGACCGATGCCCATTTTAAATTATTCCGGTAGTGAGTAAGCCCGCCGTCAATATCCTCTTTAAGAGAGTTTTTTCTCATTAAAAACATCAGTGCAGTAAGTATGCCTACAAAGAAAAAAAAGCGAATGAAAAAGAAAGGAAGATTGAGATAACCTGTTTTTCCTGCTATAATGGGGTCATGGGCAACCACGTTAGGATCTGTCCATTCGTATAAATGAGAACATCCGGTTGCCAGCACAAGTAATAATATAACTGCAGAAAAAGGAAGGAACATTCCGGCAGCTTCCGGAACCCGTTTTAACGCCACACTCCAGCCACCATATGCTACATAGATAGCTGCCTGAAAGAATGCACAGCCCATAGTTAGCCCCTGAAAAAAAATCGCATCCAGCAATAGGTTTGCCCAAAACCGTTTTCCGTTATCATCTCCCTGGTACATCAAATAGCCGGTTATCATGCCAATAAGTCCTGCAATGATCAAAGCAAAACTTATTGTTTTTAATCGGGCCGGGAAAATAAATTTTTCATCCAGGTTCAGTTCGAGATTCATTACTTCATTCCTAATTTAAAAAGTTAAGTGTTATTTCTTTTTAGTACTGTCTTTTACAGATGAACCGTTCTTTGTTGCCGGTGAACTTGCACTCTTGTTTTTAGTTGTATCTCCCGAAGCTGCAAGAGTTCCTCCGGTAGTTTTTATACTATCGGCATAATGCTCCTGCATAGATCTTACATAATAAACCACTTTCCAGATTTGATTCTGATCAAGAGATTTTGAATAAGCACCCATAAGATTCTTTCCATAGTGTACGCTGTAATATTCTTTTCCTTCGGGAAGATTAATATGGGCTTCATCATAATAAGAAGGCGGATTGGGGAAAGGATTTTTCAATTGTGTATTCACCGCAGTAATTGATCCCTCACCATTTCCTTTTAGCCCATGGCAAACTGCGCAATAAATACTGAACAGGCGCTGACCTTCCACCCGGTCGGTTTGCGTAAATCCGTCAGGAAAGTGCAGGTAGTTTCCTGCTGAATCATAACCGGTAGGCTGCGGACTATAATGAAAAGGCATGTAAATGCCTCTTGGAATTGTTCCGCTCACAGGTATCCGGGCATTTGAACTATCAGGAAAATTAGGATTTGGTGCGTAGGTTTCAAATGCCGAGGAGTGCGTCATATCGGGCATATATTCCCAGCCAGGGCTGCTTTTGGAATAATAGCAGGAAGATTGGACACCAATAAAAATGATTAGAACCATTCCTGCTATTAAAATATTTTTATTCAAATACCCTCTTTTCATCCGATCTGTTTATTACAAGGCTTCATTAATTTATTAATAGTGCTTATTCATTTCCCTTAATTTCATTTCCACCGCACCGCTTTCCTGGAGCAACTGATACATGCGTCCTTTTTCTTCTTCGGATGTTTGTTCCGTTATTCTAAAAACAATTCCAAAAAGATGGCTGGTTGTTCGGGGATCAAGCGGTTCGCGGAATCTGCCCGGATATAAATGACACAGCACAAGGAATGCTAAAAACATGCTTATTGATGCTGAAAGAACCGTAAACTCAAATATAATTGGTATAAAAGCAGGGAATGAAAAATGTGGCTTACCACCAAATACCAGGGGCCAGTTGACGGTAAAAACCCACGTCATGAAAGATAGCGCAATAGTAGTCCCGGTCATCCCTACAAAAAATCCTCCTATGTGCAGCCTGGATTCACGCAGTCCTAATTTTTGTTCAAGACCGTGTACAGCAAAAGGCGTAACTACATCGTGGATCTTTATTCCATTGCCTTTAACTTTATCAACGGCATTTAACAGTACCTGCTCATCATCATATAATGCTAAAAGATATTGCTTCATCTTTTCTGTTTCACTGAGATATTAAATGGTTTGAGGCATGACCTCCATAGGCCTGTCCTCATGAAAAGTTGGCTCTAACTGGTTTTTCTTATGCATTTCTCCCGATATCTTTAGTATCGCTTTAACCTCCGCCATGGCAATTACAGGCATTGTTTTAGCAAAAACCAGGAATGCTGTAAAAAATAGTCCGAGAGTTCCTAAATAGATGCTGATCTCGATCCAGGTGGGTGAATACATGGCCCAGGAGGAAGGAATATAATCGCGGTGTAATGAAGTTACAATAATCACAAATCTTTCGAACCACATTCCGCAATTAATTACAATAGACATAAAAAAAGTAAACCACACATTTCTCCTTAATTTTCTTATCCAGAAGAGCTGGGGCGAAATCACATTACACGTCATCATGGACCAATAAGCCCACCAATAAGGCCCTAATGCCCTGTTTGCAAAAGCATATTGCTCATAGGGATTTTGTGAATACCATGCAGTAAATAATTCAGTGAGATAAGCACAGCCCACAATAGACCCCGTGAGAACAATGATTTTATTCATCGACTCAATGTGATCGAGCGTAATGTATTCCTGAAGATTCAGCACCTTACGGGTAATCACCATCAGTGTTAATACCATTGCGAAGCCCGAGAAAATAGCACCTGCCACGAAGTAAGGAGGAAAGATGGTAGTATGCCAGCCGGGAATCACAGAAGTTGCGAAGTCGAAGGATACTATGGTATGAACGGAGAGCACAAGAGGTGTTGAGATACCGGCCAAAACCAGGGAAAGCGCCTCATGCCGCTGCCAGTGTTTTGCGGATCCTACCCAGCCAAAGGATAAAACGCTGTAAGAGAACTTTGCAATTTTCGATTTAGCCCGGTCCCGTATGGTAGCTATATCAGGAATCAACCCTGAGTACCAGAATAGCAGGGATACGGTGAAATAGGTAGAAATGGCGAATACATCCCACATAAGCGGAGAATTAAAATTTGGCCAAACAGGTCCGCGGGTATTGGGATATGGTAAATTAAAGAAAGCAAGCCAAACGCGGCCCATGTGTATTACCGGAAATATAGCAGCGCAGATAACCGCGAAGATGGTCATTGCTTCTGCTGAACGGTTAACGCCGGTACGCCATTTTTGCCTGAACAATAATAATATTGCAGAGATAAGTGTTCCGGCATGCCCGATACCGATCCACCATACAAAATTGGTAATGTCCCATCCCCATCCAATCGTTCTGTTCAGGTTCCAGGCACCGATACCAAACCATACCGTCCAGGCTAACGCAAAAAATCCCCACAACATTACAGCTGCCGTGATGGATGTTACAATCCACCATAAACGACGCGGCTTCATTTCAACTGCAGCCACAATATCTTCTGTTATCTTCAGATAGTTTTTATCTCCCTGAATCAATGGCGGTCTGATAGATGATTCTGAATGCATGAAATTTATTTTGCCGCTAAAAAATTTTTAAAAATTCCGCTGTTGATGATAAATAAAACTATGCATTTATATTCTCACTCTTATTCCGGACTTTCCTCATATAAGCAATCGATGGCCGGGTATTTATATCAGCCAGTACATAATAAGCCCGCGCATCGTCATGCATTTTCCAAACTTCTGTATTATGGTCGTTGATGTTTCCAAATACTATTGCATCCGCGGGGCAGGCAGCCTGACAGGCTGTAACAATATCTCCGTCCTTTAAAGGACGGTCTTCTTTTTTCGCGCTTAGTTTACCATCCTGAATGCGCTGCACACAAAATGTACACTTTTCCATAACACCGCGTGACCTGACCGTAACGTCCGGATTTAATACCATTCGCGTCATAGCGTCCGTAACTTGTGGGTTTTGAATTCCATAGGTTGGCATATTCCACGGCTCATTCCAGGGGAAAACATCTGCACCGGTATAATCAAGCCAATTAAAACGTCTTACTTTATAGGGACAGTTATTTGCACAATACCTGGTACCGATACAGCGGTTATATGCCATCTGATTCAATCCTTCCGAACTATGGTTAGTTGCAGAAACAGGGCAAACATTTTCACAGGGCGCGTTTGCACAATGCTGGCAAAGCATAGGCTGAAAGGTTACCTGCACATCCTGGTAATCGGGTATTTCATCGTACTTTTTCTCTTCTGTAATCAAGCCCTGCGCGCTTGGAAAAGAATAATAACGGTCAATACGCAACCAGGCCATTTCGTGCACTCTCCGGACTTCAGTCTTTCCCACTACAGGAATATTATTTTCTGACTGGCAAGCTACGGCGCAAGTACCGCAACCTATACAGGAGTTTAAATCTATTGACATCGCCCACCGGGCACCGGGAAATTTCTGTGTCGGGTAAAGAGTTTCTCCCCACAATTTCTTTAATTCATCATGTTCATCCTTACCTTCATCGGGATTTTTCTGATACTCTGTAATGGTTCTTTCCTGGATCACATCCCGCCCTTCGAAACTGAAATGAGTCTGAGTCATTGCCAGATCCGACCTTTTACCTGTTTTGGAAACACTTACATTGGAAAGGTTATAGATACAGGTTTCCCCATTAGAAGTAACCAGTGAAAATGCGTTTTGACCGATTCCATTTCCGGAACGGCCGGCCCTGGTTCTGCCATATCCTAAGGCTAAAGAAAATGAATTATCACATTGACCGGGAGCAATATAAACAGGGACTTCAACCGACTTATTACCTGCTGTTACCTTAACAATATCAGTATTATGCTCCACCATGTCCATACTGAGCCCGTTATCTTTTGCGTACTTTGGAGAAACACACAGATAATTATCCCATACAATTTTTGACACAGGATCCGGAAGCTCCTGTAACCATGGGTTATTCGCATATCTTCCATTACCTGCACCCACTTTCTCATACAAAACTAGTTCCATACCCCGTGAACCTGCAGATTGAGAAAGCGCTGTTGCGGACTGATTTACGTCTATGGCGGAAACTGAAGTTGTTTTATCTCCATAACCTGGTGACGCAGAAGAAGCACTTATTTCAATGACTCCTTCTTTTACACAGTTATCCCAAAAAGTTTGGAAATCACTGTACATTGATTGGTTAGGATATACCGTTTTTTCCCAATTTTTCCGAATGTAAGTATAATAATCATCGGTGTTTCCCATCCATCTCATTAAAGAATCCTGAGCCTGGCGTGTTTTAAATAGTGGCCAGATAGTGGGCTGACACATGGTAAACAATCCCGAACGGGGCTCCGCATCATTCCAGCTTTCCAGGTAATGATGATCGGGACAATGGTATCTGCAATTTACCGTAGTTTCATCTGTACGGTCATTTAATGAAATGGTGGTTTCTACTTTCTTCATTGCTTCAGCAAAACCACTACCATCCATATAATCATACACTGGATTGGCACCATAAACAATTAAAGCATTAACAGCACCTCTATTCATTTCATCCAATAGCTCCATGAACCCTTTATCATCAGACTGATGGATATTGGAATAATGATTTAGATTTATTGTAGTACCATAGTTACCGAGTAAATTGTTGATTGCATTAATGGTTACCTGAACATTAACATCATTTGATCCGGATACTACCAGTGATTTTCCCTTGTTTGCTGCAAGATCCATAGCTGCCTGAGTAAGCAATTTGTCCGCTTTGGCATTTAAGGGAGCTACAGCAACAGATCCACCATTCATCATCCCGGCCAGCTTATCATATAGAGTAAGAACTGCTAAATTTTCTTCTGAGGGTTTAACAGCTATCCGCTTATCAGCATTTGAACCCGTAATGGAAAGGCGCGATTCCACCTGATAATGACGTGACATTTCTGTTTTGGCAGGAGAGACCTTTCTGTTTTGTACATATTGCCTGGCATATTCAATTGGAGAAAGCCAGGTGCCTAAAAAATCAGCGCCAAAAGAAACAATAACATTTGCCTGATCAAAGTGATAACCCGGAATTATACGCTTGCCAAAGTTTTTTTCATTTGCAACTGAAATAGCTGCGTAGGAAATAGGATCATATACAATATGCTTCGTAGTTGGGTAAATTTCCGTAAAGTCGTTTATTAACTGACGGGTCGATGGACTTAACAGACTGGGAGTAAGCAGCCTTATATTTCCATTACTGCCTTTACTTTTTTGCAACTTTTCCCGTATTTCTGAATCAACAACTTCCCACGTGGCTTTTTTACCGGTTACTGTTGGTTGCTGCGGGCGGGACATATCGTACAGTGACAATATGGATGCCTGTGTTCTGGCATTAGTACCACCGAAAAAAAAGCGATTCGCTGAATCATCGGCAATATGCTTTGAAGTAAGCGGTTCTATTTTTATGGGACGGCCATCCCGGACTTTCACTAAAACAGGACAATAATCGTTACCATCTATAAAAGAAGAAGCATAGTAATTTGCTACTCCAGGCACAATTTCCTCTGGCTTAATTACATAGGGAATGGCCCTGTTAACAGGAATACGGCAACTTGCCGCAAGGGTAGCTGCCGATAGACTGAAACCCAAATACTTTAAAAAATCACGCCGGCTGGTGGGAGCGTTGGCTATAGACGAAACGGAACTAAAAAGTTCTTCCGGCAATTCTTCCACAAATTCTTTATCCTGCTCATTCAGAAATTCCGGATCTTCATGCAATTCTTCAAGTCCTTTCCAATACTCTTTTTGTTCCATTCAAATTGATTTACACTTCATCAGTAATGACACTTTTGACATTCCGTTCCACCCATCATCTCCTCAGTAACCTTATCAATTTTGCCATCTTTAAAGTCATGCTGTAATGTTTCATACATGGAATAGTAGTTGTTGCTTGCAAATTGAACTCCGGTCTGGCGGTGGCAGTTAATACACCAGCCCATAGATAAGCTTGAATACTGATTAACCACATCCATAGTTTCTACGGGTCCGTGACAGGTCTGACATTTTACTTTCCCCACAACCACGTGCTGTGAATGGTTAAAATAGACATGGTCAGGCAGGTTATGAATTTTAATCCACGGAATCGCCTTATTGTTGTCGTAGTAGGTGTAAATTTTTTTTATTTCCTGCGTTCCTGCATCACTTTGCCCGGCTTGTACGCCTGCATGGCAATTCATACAAACATTTATGGAAGGTATGGATGCCACTTTACTCTTTTCAGCTCCCACATGACAATACAAACAATTTATCTGATTGATACCGGCGTGCAACTGATGAGAAAAATGTATGGGCTGCTCAGGCGTGTAATTTTTTGAGTGACCAAGGCGCATAGCACTGTCTGCTATAGTAAACCCAAAAAGAAATACACCTGCAATCACATAAAATGCAATGGCAGGCTTGGTGGTAAGTCTTCTGCTTAAAGGTCTTTCTTCCGGAATGGGTTCTCCCAACTTCTCGAAGGCGAGCCGCTTAAGTGTGGTATTTACCCTCATCAATAGAAAAACGAGTATGCATAACACAATTATAACGACATACATCAGGTAAGATGGTGTGGCTGATTGTGTACCAGAAGCTGCCGGACCCTGAGCTGTTGCTGCCGGCTTATTGCTTTCTTCCTTTACATAAGAAAGGATGGATTTAATATCATCATCCGAGAGGTTAAGAAAGGCTGGCATCGCATTCCTCTGATATTCTTCATATATCGCAATGGCATCTTTATCTCCCGCAGCCCTTAGTGCAGGGTTATTATGAATCCATTTGATTAACCAGTCTTCAGGCTCTTTCTCATCAATATCTTTTAGTTGAGGACCAATTAATTTTCCTTCTATTCTATGGCAGGATGTGCAATATTGTTTGAATATTTTTGAACCTTTAGCAGGGCTTACGTCGGCAAAGTTGAATTCAGGAATGAATAAAAAAATTGCTATAAACAAAAAAAAGACTCCTCTGAAAGCTGCACCAGACGTGAGTTTAAGAGGAAAAATCAACACTTGCCGCATAGCCGCTTTTTTTTGCACGGGCAAATTTAGGTCACGAAGCCCGAAGTAGGTAATTTATTGACAAAAAAATGACGAAGTAACGAGAGACCAATTATTGCTGTAGTTTCTGGCTGAATTTTTTTTCAAAGAATAATTTATTTTACCTGCATGTTTTACTTTGAGAATCTGCCATTAATTTGCTTGTATTGCATTTATTCCATTCATGAAAGGTTGCTTTATCAATACAGTGCATTGGGTATTAGTCAAGGATTGGTGCACGTGAAAATGGCTTTGCATGATCGAAGATTTTCCGAAAGGTGCTATATCGTTTTACAACCTTAGTCCCAAGGTTTTCCACAAGCTTGATCATTTTGGGGTTAAAATCTCCGATCCAGTTCATCTCAAGATTCTTATATCTCTTCATGGGTTGTATAACCCTGCCTGCAGCCATAATAACCGCACCATCAATTCCCTTTCCCTGGAATTCGGGTACCACGCCAAACAATACACCAAACATTTTATCTATTACCCCAAGGGATTTATAGTATAGAAATTTTATTTTACCCCATCCATCCATCCTTCCATTCAGGTATTTAATAACCTGGTTTATTTCCGGCAACATGACAAAAAATGCAATTGGCTTGTCTTTAAAATAACCAAACCAGATCAATCGCTCATCCATCACAGGCTTCATCTGCTTTAGTGTCTTTAAGGTTTGATCAATGGTGACTGGCTTATGGTGAGGCATCTTGCTCCAGGCCTGGTTGTATATATCTGTAAGGTCAATAGCATATTTTTCCAGGCTATCTTTTTTGATGTGTTCAAACTTAAATGCGGTACTCTTAAAAATGCGCTCTGCCTTAGCCTTAAAGATATCCGGAACTTCTTTGTTTACTTCATAATTAAAGACCAGCTGGTTAAAATAAATTTGAAAACCATATGATTGAAAAAGCTCAATATAATATGGCGGATTATAATTCATGTGGTAGGTTGGAGGCATAAACCCTTCGATCAGCAGGCCCCACCATTCATTTCGTTCCCCAAAATTAATAGGCCCATCCATTGCTTCCATCCCGCGGATAATGAGCCATTCTTTACAGGCGTCAAATAAACAATCAGCCGCCTTTTGATCATTGATACATTCAAAAAAACCCATGCCGCCGGTTACATACTCTGAAGTCCTTGAAGTATTCTCATTTATGAATGCTGCAACCCTCCCAATCGGTACATCCTTATCGTTTTTTAATACCCACCTTATTGCTTCCCCATGTTTGAATAATTTGTTTTTTCCAGGATCAAATATTGCCTTTATATCATTGTCCAGCGGACGGATCCAATGAGGATCATTTTTATAAACAGAGAGCGGCGTCATAAGGAAGTCCTTTTCTGTCTGTTTGCTATTCACTTCAGTCAAATGCATAACCGGTACACTTTTCAAATTCAAAAGTATTAAATACAAAGGCTGTTTAGTCGAAAACAACAATCTCTGTTTTTTCATTTATTGTATTTTCACCTTTTACCCTTTGAAACATGAGAAAAATTTTCTTTTCACTCCTCTCCGCTTTCCTTGTTGTTGTTTTATGCAGAGATACTTTTGCACAAAAAAATGCTGCAAGTCCGCAGCCACCGTTTACGAAGGCAGCGCAACGGTTAACCGGGTTTGAACAGCGTAAAAATCTGGAAGCAAGCTCACTCCTCTCACAAATACAATTCAGAAATGTGGGCCCTACTATAATGAGCGGGCGCGTGGTGGATGTGGATGTGAATCCAAATGATGCTACCGAGTTTTATGTTGCCTATGCGTCCGGAGGATTGTGGTATACTCATAACAACGGTTTGTCCTTCCAACCCATATTCGATCAGGAAGCTGTAATGACTATAGGCGACATTGCAGTGAAGTGGAGCAACAAGAATTCCTCAGACCAAAATATTATTTGGGTGGGAACAGGTGAAAATAATTCCAGCAGGTCGTCTTATTCCGGCTTTGGCATTTTTAAAAGTGTGGATGGAGGAAAGACCTGGATTAATTCAGGACTTCCGGAAAGTCATCACATTGGAAGGATTGTTCTCGATCCTGATGATGCAGATATAGTTTTTGTGGCAGTTCTTGGTCATTTATACAGCACTAATAAAGAGCGCGGTATTTATAAAACATCTGATGGCGGAAAAACCTGGAAACAAAAGCTGTTTGTGGATGATACTACCGGCTGCATTGATTTAATATTGGATCCGGTAAATAAAAATATTTTGTATGCAGCCGCATGGGACCGGATCCGGCATCCATGGAATTTTCAGGGCAGCGGGATAGGTTCCGGCATTTATAAAAGCACCGATCATGGAGAAACCTGGAGCTTAGTTACAACTGGAACAAATGGTTTTCCGAAGGGAACGGATATTGGAAGAATTGGTCTCGCTGCAGCAAATAACCAGGGTAAAACAGTGCTCTACGCTGTGGTGGACAATCAGTTTGCAAGAGAAAAAAAAGTTGAGGATAGCACTGCACTGACTAAAGGAATGCTGCGCACGATGAGCAGCGATAAATTCCTTTCACTGAAAAAAAAGAGGGTAGAGGATTTTCTGCGCAGTAATAGTTTTCCTGATAAATATACTGCGGATACTATTTTCACATTGATGCAAAGCAGAAAAATTTCCCCGCAAACACTGGTTCAGTTTTTAGAAGATGCCAATGCCCTTCTTTTTGAGACGGAGATTATAGGTGCAGAATTGTACAGAAGCGACGATGGCGGAGCATCATGGCAAAGAACTCACAGCTACCATCTCGATGATCTCTTTTACACTTATGGATATTATTTTTCCCAGTTACGCGTGGAAAAAAATAATCCTAACAACCTATACATCGTAGGATATGTAGTGCTGAAATCAAACGATGGCGGAAAAACATTTCAGAATATCTTAAAGGAAAATGTTCACGTTGACAACCATGCACTATGGGTTGATCCTAACAGACCGGGTCACCTGGTTTTAGGAAACGACGGCGGGGTAAATGTAACTTTTGATGATGGTAAAAACTGGCTCAAATGCAACAATCCCTCTGTAGGTCAATTCTATTCTGTGAATTACGATATGGATCATCCCTATAATGTATTTGGCGGGTTACAGGACAATGGGGTTTGGTATGGTCCAAGCACTACCGAGAATACCATCGACTGGCACCAGACAGGACAGTATCCATATAAAGAAATTCTTGGTGGCGACGGAATGGACATTGCCGTTGACCAGCGGGGCAACAGCGTGGTGTACACGGGTTTTCAGTTTGGGAATTACTTCCGGGTAAATGTGCTGACTCAAAGTACGAAGGACATTACTCCTAAGCATGAACTTAGCGAACGGCCTTACCGGTGGAACTGGGAATCGCCGATTCAAATTTCCACCTATAATGAAGACATCCTTTATTTCGGCTGTAATAAGCTGATGCGGTCTTTCAATCGCGGTGATAATTTTAAACCCATTTCACCCGATCTTACAAAAGGTGGTAAAAAAGGAAATGTCCCTTATGGTACCATTACTACATTGAATGAATCAACTTTGAAATTTGGATTGATTTATACAGGAAGTGATGACGGATTAATTTATGTAACAAAAGACGGAGGCAATAGCTGGACAAAGATTTCAGACAAACTTCCGCAAGATTTATGGGTGAGCCGCATACAGGCATCTCAGTTTTCTGAATCGCGCGTATATGCCTCATTAAACGGGTACCGCTGGGACGACTTTAACAGTTATCTCTATGTATCCGAAAATTACGGCGCTTCATGGACGAGACTTGGTACTGACTTGCCTGCCGAGCCAATCAATGTGGTACGGGAAGATCCGGTAAATGAAAACATATTGTTTGTCGGAACGGACCACGGTGTGTATGTTTCAATCGATCGGGGTAAAAAATTTATGCGTATGAGTGGTGGTTTACCTGCTGTCTCCGTACACGATCTCGTAATTCAACCTCGTGAGCATGACCTGATTTTAGGAACTCACGGCCGCTCGATATATGTTGCTTCGATTCAGGAATTAGAAATGCTGCGTGACAGCATTCTATCCAAACCCTTGTATGCTTTCTCAATCAGCAGCACCCGGTATAGCAATAACTGGGGTAAGAAAGATTTTACATGGGATTCCATTAAAGGACCCGAAGTAAAAATTCCAATTTATTTAAACAGGCCAGGTAATGTGAAGATTACCATCTATGCTGACAGTAATTTGCTTTTATCGCAATTGAATTATGAAGGGAAAAAAGGACTGAATTATATTAAATACGATCTTTCCATCGATTCAACTCGCAGGCAGGATTATGAAGGCCAGCTGAATAAAAATTTAAAAGCAGATGAGGAAAAAATAGCTGTTAAAAAGGCAGATAATGGTAGGTATTATCTTCATCCCGGGGAATACAAATGCGTGATAGAAACTTCCGGTTACAAGGCTGAAAAAAAATTAGTAATTGAAAAGCCGCACTATGGCAGTTCTACCGCTCCATTCCCGGAAAATCCAAGTGATCGATAATAATAAACAATTTTGGTCTTGCACCTGTTTTGAAAATAAACAGCTATGAGCCTGCACTCTTTAAAGCAACAACAAACGCTCAATATATCATTAGATGAGGCGTGGAATTTTTTTTCATCTCCCATTAATTTAAATATCATTACGCCACCGTACATGAAATTTAAAGTGCTCTCCGACTTTAGTTCAGAAGATAAAATTTATCCGGGCATGCTGATCAATTATACCGTAAGCCCACTATTCAACTTACCTCTAAACTGGACTACAGAGATTACTGCGGTTCAAGATCACCATTACTTTATCGATGAACAGCGTTTCGGCCCTTTTGCCTTTTGGCAGCATCAGCACTTTTTTGAAGAGATTAATGGATCAGTTTTGATAAAAGATGCTGTTCATTATCGTATTCCTTTTGGATTTATTGGTGATGTGGTGAATGAAATTACAGTGAAAAAGAAAGTGGAAAGCATCTTCAATTTTAGAAGAAAAAAGCTGGCGGAATTATATCCATCTGCACTAACCAAGGAATTTATTTATTAATTACTTGTAGTATTCCGCCTAATTACTTACAAGCCCTTTAAGATTATAGAATTAATTTCTTGTAAAAAACTGCTTTTATTATAAGGCGGTTTTTTTTATGCTGAACCTGGATTATTGGATATGGTGAGTTGCGATATTCAATTTGGATAAATCAAAAAGCCGCATTAGATTCGTGAGAGTAAGTCCGCTCGCCTGCTTATCAATTTCTTCCTGTTTTAAAACTTAATTGATGAAAAAAATTTACCACTTCTTCCTTATAGAGTTGATTTTCTTCTTATTTTATAATACTACCCTGCTTGCCCAAACTTCTCCGGTTCCTGATTATTTATGCGGCAATGGTTGCAGGCTGCATCCTGTAATTAATGGCACTCGTTATTACGGACAAGGCGATGCATGGGATACCATTAGCTGGAAAAGACTGACCACCAGTAAATTCAATAACTAAATGAAAAAAGGAGTGCTGCAGATAAAAGCGATTCCTTTTGTAACCTATGGCAAGAATAAGGTTACGTATTATTATGACGGATCAAAAGATACATCCAACTTCTATATGGATATCTTCTTCCCGGAAGTTTACAATGATCCAAGTACGTGTACAGGCTCATGCGGCACTGATCCCTTACAGGGTTCCGAATCTTTTTCGGATAGTGATGATGAAATGGATGACAGTGAAGACTCAATAGTGCTCTACACCGATGATCAATCGGATGATGAGGATACCACCAGTCAGAGTGATTCTGAATTGGATGGTTTAAATGGCCAGGCCAATGGTGATGCTTTAACTGATGTCATTGTCTGCAAATATCCTGTGATGCTGTTTCTGCCCGGCGGAGGCTTCTCCTCCGCTTACCGCGATAGTGTAGCCGCTATAGCCGATTCACTGGCAGCAAGAGGATTTATTGTAGCCACTATAAATTATCGTACCGCTCCTCATGTGCAGTGTGACGATACGGCCAATAATTACGTGCTGCTTCGCGCGGTACAGGATGCACGTCTTGCCTTGCGCGCTCTTGTAGCCGTTGAAAAGGGAAAATATAGTCTAAACGCCTTGGGCTATAAACTAAAAATTCCTTTTCTTGATATGGATAATATTTTTATTGGCGGCTCCAGCGCCGGAAGTGTGACAGCTCTTACTACTGCCTATTATGACGAATGCGATATTAATGATGCCTTAAGCCATGATAATTCTTTAAAAAAACGAAGCCTTGAGCAACAAAAAAACAGCCATCATGATATTATATGTGGAAATGCAACCAAGACCATCTATTTCGACCTGGATCAGCAGCCTAACACCTTAGGCGATGATAGTGTGCATTTATACTTTACAGTATCTGCCAGCAACACCGCAGCCCCCATTGACAAGATACAGGCAGTGATGGAAATAAAGGGCGGCGTTCCTGATAATGGGTTTCAAATCGATTCCGTCGATGCTAACAATCCCAACACGCTTCCACCGTATGTAGCCGATGATGGAACGGAAGATGATATTCCTATGATTGGCTTTCAGGGGGTAAATGACGCAACAGTTCCCTTTTTATCTAATGCAGAAACCACGTTTGTGCTCGATGCAGGTGGCACCGGAATGTGCCCTCCGTACCTAAATGATAAACCCTACGATTTCTGCAGAGATAACGTTGTGGATAAGTGCCATGCTAATGGGCACCGCCATGTTTTTGGCAGCGGTTTTCTCTGGGGCTCGAAAAAGATTTATGATGCTTTGAAAGATGCCAGTGTAAAAACACAACTGTATGCTGTACCGGGCACAGGGCATAGCTTTGAAAAGAGCGGAGGCAATAAGTATCCCTTTATTTTCGCGCAATCTGCCATTTTTTGCGGAAACGCCTTATGCAATAAAGGTGCTATTACGAGAGATTTCGACAGCGTGATGAATTATACGGTGAATGCGAGCAGTATTGCATTTGATAATGATTGTTTTGATCCTACTCGCATTAGCATTCACTTCAATCTAACGAATAACAATAAAGCAGCAGTTATAACCACTTTATCTGTAAAACCTCAAATTTTTCAAAATGGTGGGAATCAGAATTTAGTGGACAACCCCTCGGGATTTGTCGAAATCCCTTATACCGCTTCTGATTATTTACCTGTTGGGAATACCGGAGAATTTATTATTAATCAAATTGCTCTTACCCCAAACTCAACTATTTTTGGTACAATCAAGATTGTTTTAAGTATTAAAAGCATTAATGGCTTTGCCGATTCGGCTTTTATTGGCCCCTCTACGCATAAGCTCGATTCAGTAATAAGAAATAAAACCGGCACCGGATGCTTTAATACAAGGTTGGAACAAGCAAGCAATGATTTTTATTGTTATCTATATCCCAACCCATCCGGATCATCTTTTCAAATAGATGCAAGCGAAACTCCGATAGCATTTTTTGTATATGATCTTCAGGGAAGATTGGTAGAGCTTGGGGGTCAATATTTTCCCGGATATGCTATCGGGAAAAATTTACCCCGTGGAGCATATCTTATTAAAATTGCTTTTTCCAGAGGCAACACGCAGGTGCTTAAAGGTTTCAAAGAATAATCTGCCCTTTCCTTCATTCTCTCATTAATCTATTCTTAAAATCTTCAACAATGAACTCTATCTTAATTAAGGAACCTGTCTTAGTAAGTATAACTATGATTTTTCTTGTATTCAGATTATTCTATCAGCCAATGCCCAATCGCCGGAAATTGTCTGGCAACATTCCTATGGCGGAAGCGATTATGATGCGGGAAATGCCATTCAGTCTACAGCTGATGGCGGTTTTATTATTTGTGGTTTAACGGTGTCAATAGATGGAGATGTAACTCTAAATAAAGGGTTCTCTGATGTATGGGTTTTAAAATTGGATGCCGCCGGTAACCTGCAGTGGCAAAAAACATACGGAGGCAGCCGTGATGAAAGTGCCGCGAGCGTTGAGCAAACTTTAGATGGGGGTTATATAGTGGCCGCGGGAACGAACTCCTTTGATGGAGATGTAACCGGCTTTCATGGAGATTCATCGAACTATGCCAATGATGCGTGGATCTTGAAATTAAATGCAGATGGTAATTTAGAATGGCAAAAATGCGTGGGGGGCAGTCAAAATGATGGTACAACTTCTATAAGACAAAGCGATAATGGTGACTATATATTTACGGGTTCAACGTATTCGAGCGATGGAGATGTTACAATGAATCATGGCCTATCCGATGGATGGGTAGTTTGCTTAGACCAATCGGGAAGCCTCATATGGCAGAAAACATTGGGCGGTAGCAATACGGAAACTTTTTACTCATTACAGCTTACATTGGATGGTGGAATTGCAGTAGCAGGATATACAGCTTCAAAAGACGGTGACATAACGAAGCATCATAGCTTTTTCAATGGTCCGCTGGATTACTGGCTCGTAAAGCTCGACGCCAACGGCAATAAGCTATGGGACCGTTGTTACGGCGGCGCTAATAATGATTTTTGTTATTCCGTAAAGCAAACTACTGATAATGGTTTTGTCTTATGCGGCCACAGCTATTCGTTCAGCGGAGATATCAGCGCCACTAAAAAGCGCGGCGGTGCAGATTATTGGGTGGTAAAGACAGACAGCATGGGTAATATACAATGGCAAAAATCTCTCGGAGGTACCATTGATGACTTAGCTAAGGATGTGGTTCAAACAAAAGATGAGGGATATGTAGTAATCGGTGATGCAACTTCTAATAATAAGGATGTTCCAGGCAATAAGGGGTCTTATGATTATTGGTTATTAAAATTAAGTAAAAGAGGCAAATTAGAAGGCAGCGTAAATTTGGGCGGCAGCGGAGCCGATGTTCCGTTTTCTATGGTACAGACTGAAAACGGAGATTTTGTGATAGCCGGTCTAAGCAGCAGCAATGACGGTGATGTAAGCGGTAATCACGGAGGAAATGATGTTTGGGTGGTGAGGGTTACTGAAGGCGCAACGGATAAGGAAAGCACGGAAGAAATTGCTGATGCTGCAAAAGCTTCTGAAAATTTATTCACGCCACTTAATACGGCTTCTTTATATCCCAATCCAACAGCCTCGACATTTTATATTCAGGCAAATGAATCTCCACAAGCCGTTTTTGTATATGACTTACACGGCAAATTAATAGAAGCCGATAACGATTTTTCGCGTGAAAATGCAATCGGTGAAGATTTGCCCTCAGGTTTTTATTTAATTAAAGCATTCTTTGCGGATGGCCACATTCAAATAATGAAAGCTCTTAAAGAATAGATCTTCCTTTTCCTTTCTATAGATTCTCATTTTAAAAAATTCTCTAAATCTACAGCCATGAAATTATACTCAATAACCACAATCACCGAGGAGTTATAATGAAGGATGCAATTTATTACCGCGTTCCCTTTGGCTTTATCGGAGATGTGGTGAATGAAGTTACAGTGAAAAAGAAAGTAGAAGGCATTTTTAATTTTAAAGAGAAAAGCTTACAGAATTATTTCAATCCGTACCAACTGCCAGGTTAATTACTGCGAGGTAATGGCTCTTTTTTTGCAAACCATGCAGCCCAGGCAATCAAAATAACCTGTAATGGCAAACGGATCAGTAAAAGTGTTTGTGAATATTGCGGAAATTCCCCTGAGGTGTACATATAGACATTGGCAGGGAGTACGGCAATAAGCAGCAATATCAATCCTATTGCAGCGTATCGGCGAAATCTCTTTATCAATAAACCTGCACCCAATAAAATCTCAAATATCCCGCTTATATATACGCCCGCTAATGGAAACGGAACGTAAGGCGGAATAATTTTCAGGAAATTAGAAACATGAATAAAATGGTTGATACCTATTCCAATAAACAACACCGACAATAAATACAAGCTCAGATTCTTAAAAATTTTCATGATAGATCTTTTGTACTTACGAAAAATAGGTACATATGGAGGTTGGCAAAACTCTCAAGTCAAAATGTTTTTCAGAACTTTGAACCATGAATTCCGAGGAGTTTAAATCGCTTTATGTAAGCCTGCCTGATTATCCCGGGGTTTACCGCTTTATCGATGCGGATGGTAAGCTCCTATATGTTGGCAAGGCAAAAAATCTCAAGAAGCGCATTGCCTCCTACTTCATTAAGAACCACTCAAATTTCCGCACCCAGGTAATGGTACGTCATGCAAAGCGTATTGAATATACAATTGTAGAAACGGAGCAGGATGCCTTTCATCTCGAAAACAGCTTTATAAAAAATTTTCAGCCCCGATATAATATCAATATGAAGGATGATAAGTCGTATCCCTTCATCTGCATAAAGAATGAAAGTTTTCCGAGGATTTTTCTTACGCGGCGGCTGGAACGGGATGGCTCAGAATACTTTGGTCCCTATACTTCGGTGGTAAAAGTTCGCGGCATCCTGGATTTTATTAAGAAGATGTACCCGTTACGAACCTGCAATCTCAATCTGATTCAGAAGAATATTGAAGCAGGAAAATTTAAGGTGTGCCTGGAATTTCACATTGGCAATTGCAAAGGGCCCTGCGAAGCAAGGGAGTCAAAAGAAGATTACGATAACCGGATTGCGCATATCCGGCAAATCTTAAAAGGGAATCTTTCCGAAGTGATCCAAAATTTAAAGATGCAAATGCAGCAATACGCAGAGGCTTATCGTTTTGAAGAAGCAAATTTATTGAAGCAGAAATTAGATGCGATGGAAGCTTACCAGAGCCGCTCATTGGTAGTGCATCCGAAGATCACCAATGTAGATGTATTTTCATTTAAAGAGGATGAAAAGAATGCCTATGTGAATTGCATGCGTATTGTCAATGGATCGGTAATTCAAACACAGACAGTTGAGCTTGTAAAAAAGATCGAGGAAGAGAGTGAAGATATTTTACTGTACGCAGTTCATGAGTTGCGTCAGCAGCTTCAAAGCAATTCAAAAGAGATACTGGTTCCGTTTTTTATTCAATCGCCCGAAACCGACGTTACCGTAACTGTTCCCGTAATAGGTGATAAAAAAAAGCTGATTGATCTTTCAGAAAGAAACCTGCAGTATTACCTGCTGGTGAAAGAGCGTGAACGATCTGACTTTAAGAAAGAAACTCCCGCGCAACGAATTCTTTCCCAGTTAAAAAAAGATTTCCGGCTGACAGAAATACCTGTTCACATCGAATGTTTTGATAATTCGAATTTCCAGGGTTCTTTTCCGGTAGCATCCCTCGTAGTTTTTAAGAATGCGCATCCCGCTAAAAAAGAATACCGTCATTTCAATATCAAAACAGTGGAAGGGCCCAATGACTTTGCTTCCATGGAAGAGATTGTTTTCCGAAGGTATAAGCGCCTCCTGGATGAGCAGCAGCCTTTACCCCAACTGATAATGATCGATGGAGGAAAGGGCCAACTCAGTGCTGCCATGAACAGCCTTGAAAAATTGAACCTGGTGGGGCGAGTTGCCGTTGCAGGCATTGCCAAGCGACTGGAGGAAATTTATTTCCCCGGCGACTCTATTCCTCTTTACATCGATAAAAAATCACCGGCACTTCGGCTCATACAGCAGGTACGGAACGAGGCACACCGGTTTGCAATTACGTTTCACAGAAATAAAAGAGACAAGAAAACTTTGCGTTCAGAGCTGTATGACATTAAAGGCGTTTCAGGGAAAACAGCAGAGAAATTATTGCGTCATTTTCATTCCGTAGAAAAGATTAAGGGTACGCCTGAAGAAGAATTAATAAAAGTTATAGGTAAATCAAAGGCGAGACTGATTATAGAATTTTTTAAACCATCTGTTTCCGTCACAAATGAAATAGTGCAGCCGTCTCAGGAATAAGTCTTCCCACCTGATTATTACTATCTGCCGAATCGTGAAATTCATCTCTCTTTGGGATTCTAATCCTGACACCGGTACGGTATTTTTCGCAATAACTATTTTATAGTTTTAACGCGGAAAATTAACCTGCATCATGCTTTTGTATAATGTTACTGTAAAAATTGATAAGGATATTGAAGAAGAGTGGCTGCAGTGGATAAAAGAAAAACACATTCCTGATATGATGCGAACAGGTCAATTTACAGAGGCGCGTCTATGCCATCTGCTTGATCAGCCGGAAGATGAAGAAAGTACTTATGTAATTCAATATCATTGTGAAAACAATGAAAAATTTAACCGTTACGTCAATGCTTTTTCTTCTACAATACGAGATGAGCATGCTAAACGCTATAAAGAAAAATTTGTCGCCTTCAGAACACTCATGGAAATCATTGAAATCATTAAATAGCAAGACTATATACTCCGGATTTTAATCCCTCACAATGGTTAGAGAAGCAAATGATTCCATTAAAGCAAAAGATTACCAGAAGGTGCTTCATTATATTGATAAGTACTGGACTAAAATAACTTGCTATCATCCGGAAGATAAATTCAAGCAGTTGGGTCTGCCCAATAAATTTATTTCACCTAATCACGGAATCTTTAAAAATGATCAGTTTTACTGGGATAGTTATTTTATCATCCTTGGTTTGGTTAAGTGCGGTAGGGCGGATCTTGCCAAGGACATGGTGGATAATTTTGTACATCTTCAGAAGCGGTTTCAAATTATTCCTATGCGTAACCGCTTTTATAATTTAGGAACTTCGCAGCCACCCTTTTTAACTTCCATGGCAAGAGAAGTATTCCAGGAAACCAATGATCTGGCATGGATGAAACGAGTGATGAAAAGCGCTGAGATTGAATTGCAGGATTACTGGATGAATAAAAAACTGACAGAAATTCATATTGTATTTGAAGGTCTTTCCCGCTATTGCGATCATTACATCACTCATTTAGCCGCCGAACATGAATCCGGCTGGGACATGACTTCGAGATTCAAAAACCATTGTCTGGATTATATTCCCATCGATCTTAATTGCTGCTTGTATAAATATGAAACGGACCTTGCAGAATTTTATAAAAATACCGGAAACCGGAAAAAGTACAATCAGTACCTCATCAATTCAGAAGCACGGCGTGAAAAGATGAATAAGTACATGTGGAATTTTAATAAAGGCTTTTTCTTCGATTACAATTACAAGTTCAAGCGTCAAAGTGCTTTTTATTCTGTTGCAGGATTTTATCCGTTATGGGCCAAGCTGGCAACCCATACGCAGGCAAAAAAGGTTTTGGATCACCTCGTTCGTTTTGAGTACAAAGGCGGCCTTGCCAATACCCAAAATAAAAATTTACTGAATGGATACCGCCAGCATGATTATCCCAACGGATGGCCCCATCAGCAGTGGATTGTGGTGAAAGGGCTTTATAATTATGGATTTAAGAACGACGCCCAACGAATAGCAAAGAAATTTCTGGATTTAAATAAAAGCATGTTTGAAAAAACCGGGGAACTCTGGGAAAAATACAATGTTGTAAAAGGTGCTGCAGCTACTTCCGAGAGGTATATTACACAGACCGGCTTTGGCTGGACCAATGCCCTCTTTATCCGGCTATTGGATAAGTTCACTAAAAAATAGCCAAACATGCGGATTATCATTGTCTCTAATCGCGCACCGGTGAGCATTGTAAAAGAACCGGATGGATATCATTACCAGGAGAGCTCAGGTGGCCTGGCATCAGGCCTCCGCGCTTTTATGGAGAAAATGAAGAAGGATAAATCGAGCCATACTGAGATTACCTGGCTTGGATGGCCGGGAGCAACAGTGGATGATCCCGAAACAGTAAAAAAAGAAATTTACCGGCAATTCGGAACCCATTCCATTTTTTTTCTGGAAGAGCTGATGGATAAATTTTACCTCGGCTTCTGTAATAAAACCATCTGGCCGCTCTTTCACTATTTTCCCGTTTTCACGGAATATAATAAAGAGCAATGGGAAGTGTACCGCACAGTAAATGAAATGTTCTGTAAGGAATTAATGCAAATCTATCGCCCCGGTGATTTAATATGGATACACGACTATCACCTGATGCTGCTGCCTGGCTTAATCCGGAAAGAAATTCCAAATGCTGCAATTGGATTTTTTCTGCACATTCCCTTTCCCTCCTATGAAATATTCCGGTTGCTTCCCAGTAACTGGAGAAAAGAGCTGCTGCAGGGAATTTACGGCGCCGACCTCATTGGATTTCACACACACGATTACCGTACGCATTTTTTAAACAGCACGCTGAGGATACTCGGCATTGATGATCATATGGGTGAAATTATGTTTGAAAACCGCGCGGTAAAAGTGGACTCCTTTCCGATGGGCATTGACTATGAAAAGTATAGCGATGCCGTAGAAACACATTCAGTTCAGGAAGAAATAAAAAGGCTTAAGAAAATTTTCGGATCGCTCAAACTTATTCTATCTATCGACAGGCAGGATTATTCCAAAGGAATTCTAAATCGGCTGCAGGGTTATGAGCTGTTTTTAGATCAGCATCAGGAATGGAGGGAAAAAGTAGTGCTGATGATGGTAATTATACCGAGCAGGATTGGAGTAGAACACTATCAGCTAACAAAAAGTCAAATTGATGAATTGGTCGGACGAATTAACGGGAAGTACGGGAACATGCAATGGACACCTATCCTGTACCAGTATCGCTCTCTCTCTTTTGATGAATTGATCGCTGCATACGCCGAGAGTGATGTTGCATTGGTGACTCCGCTTAGGGACGGTATGAACCTGGTTGCCAAAGAATATTTGGCCTGCCGGAATACAAAAGCCGGAGTTTTAATCCTGAGTGAAATGGCAGGGTCTGCAGAAGAGTTACCTGAATCGATAATTATCAATCCTAACAATACAGAGGAGATTGGTGAAGCCATTGCGAAAGCACTGGAGATGAAAAAAAATGAACAGCATCAAAGGATTGGTGCAATGCAAAAAAGACTTCTTCATTACAATTTGTTCGATTGGGTGAATGATTTTGTCAGCACGCTTCGCAAAGTGAAAAAAAAACAGGCAAGGCTGAAAGCAAAAGTTTTAAATACAGCGGATAGAAAAAAGTTAGTCCGTCAATTTGAAAAAGCAGAGTCATGCCTTATATTTCTCGATTATGATGGAACGCTTGTTCCTTTTTCTGATCATCCGAAAAAAGCAAAACCTGAGAAAGAATTAATGTTGCTTCTTGAAAAACTCTCCCACATCGGCAACCTCGAGGTAGTGATAATTAGCGGAAGGGATAAAGAAACAATGACCAAATGGCTCGGTCACTTTCCATTTCATCTGGTAGCAGAACATGGAGCCATTTTCCGTGAAACAGGATCAGACTGGCAATGGCTAAAACCTGTCAGGAATAATTGGAAAAGAAAGATTATCCCGATAATGAATCGGTTTACTGATAAGCTTCCCGGATCTTTGATAGAAGAAAAGGACCATGCTGTAGTCTTCCATTACCGAAAATCAGATCCGCAGCTTGCAAACCTTCGCCTTAAAGAATTGATGGGACATCTGTTAAATTTTACCTCAAACCTGGATCTCCAGGTTCAGCATGGCGAAAAAGTTTTGGAAGTACGGAATGCCGGTATTGACAAAGGGCTGGCCGCCATGCACTGGCTGTCTGCAAGCAAGGCCGATTCTATTTTAGCAATCGGTGATGATATTACAGATGAAGATCTTTTCCGGGTAATGCCACCGACAGCTTTTACTATTAAGGTGGGCATCGCCCCTTCTTATGCTAAATATAATCTTGCAAATCAGCCGGAAGTTCTTCATTTATTAAATGAATTACTACGGAAAGCTTTTCCTGTTAAAAAACTACAAAATCACCAGTGAATCTGCTGATCTTGCAGATTCACTTATGGTTCAATTTTCCTTATCGTTTTGTATTCTAAAAAGTTAATCCCCGCCATATTCTTTTCTGCTGCATTACTTATTGGTATCATATCATACAAAACATATGGAATACCCTATGATGAGCCCGTTCAGCGGGATCTGGGTCTGGCAACATGGGCTTATATACAGGGTGAAAATGATTCGCTGTTACACCTCATAAATAAATTCCACGATGCTGCTTACGAAGTTTTTTTAACAGTTCCTGAAAAAATATTTCACCTGCAAACAGGGGCTGCTATTTACCATTCGCGGCACTTCATAAATTACCTTATTTTCTGGATTGGCTCTATCTTTTTTTTCCTGCTGGCAAAAAAAATATTTATCAATCACTGGCTTAGCTTATTGCCTGTGGGCATGCTCTATTTAACGCCAAGGATCTTCGCACATGCTTTTTATAATTCAAAAGATATTCCGCTGATGGTCTTTTTTATTATCAGCATCTATTGTATGGTAATATTTTTGGATCATCCCTCTTTTAAAAATGTTTTTCTGTTTGCGCTTGCTTCCGGATTTTTATTGGGTCTAAGAGTAGTTGGAATCATTGTGCCTGCATTTGCTGTAATTTTTTTTTTATGGAATTTAATCTTTAGGAATAATGAATTGCGGAATTTAAAATACCTGCTTTGGTATTTTTTGTTATTCGTAATTTTTTCCTATGCCTTTTATCCGGTGCTATGGAAAGAACCGATTACAAATGCAATGGATGCTTTTACAATAATGAGCCATTATCCTTTTGACACCCGCATGCTTTTTATGGGTAAGATGATTTCTCCTCTGGAAGTGCCATGGTATTATATTCCGGTGTGGATGGGAATTACTATTCCATTGTTTTGGCAGGTGGTTTTTATAGCAGGAATTAGTTTAATAGTTTTTAATGGTATTAAGTCGGTCGCATTTCTAAACCATCATTGGAAAATTATTCTTTTAGTTGCCTGGCTTTTCATCCCCTGGCTGATGGTGGTTTTATTGCATTCCACCATTTATGATGAGTGGCGTCATCTCTTTTTCATTTACCCGGCGTTTTTACTTATCGCTGTTTTCGGCATTCGCGAAATATGGATGTTTCCATCTGGTAAACATCCTTTGATCTTTCTAAGTATTAAAGTTTCTTTCTTTTTTCTCTTGATTTGGCAAATCATGGATGTGGCTTCTTTCATGATTAGAAATCATCCGCATGAATATGTATACTTCAACGCACTTGCAGGAAATAATGTTGGAACAAATTACGAGCTTGATTACTGGGGACTTTCTTACCGTGAAGCATTAGAGTATTTAGTACAGCACGATAAAAGCCGCGAAATAAAAGCATGCTGGCAAAATGCTCCCGGATATTATAACTTAAGCTGGCTGTCACCCGCAGAGCGAAGCCGTATTCATGAATTGCCATATGATTCCTGCAAATATTTCCTTACCAATTACCGGCTTCATCCTGATCAATATGCTCACCCTGGCTGGTACACCGTAAAAGTGAATAACCTTAATATTCTTACTGTAGAAAAATTACATTAAGTAACATTAACATTGCTGATCACAGTTTTCGTTTTTTTTTGAAAGATTTAAAGAATACAAATAAATTAATCTAAATGGTAAACAAATCAGAATTGCAGCATATCAATTGGTGATTGATAACTTGAAGGTTTTTAAATGATCTGAATTCTAATTAAATGCAGCTAGAAGAATTTGAAACTGATATTACAGTATTTGCAGAAGTGATACTTCCCTTATCACTTCAAAAAAACTATACATATGGCATTCCAAAAGAATTTGAAGACACAGCTGCTATTGGAAAAAGAGTGGAGATTCAATTCGGGAAAAAAAAGATATACGCGGGAATTATAAAAACCATTCATAATGAAGCTCCTAAAGAATACAAGATTAAACCCATCCTTTCTGTGCTGGACGAATATTCTATCGTATCTAAAACGCAGCTTACCTTTTGGAAATGGATGGCAGATTATTATGTGTGCGCCGAGGGTGATGTAATGAATGCTGCGCTGCCATCAGGTTTCAGGCTAGAAAGTGAAACCAGTATTATTTTGCATTCCTCCATTTCAGAGCAGAATCCAAGGGAAAATGCTGACTTCAGCCACCTTTCAGACAAAGAATATTTAGTGGCTGAAGCGATGTTAGTGGAGCATGAACTCAGCATAGATGAGGTAAGCAAAATCCTACTTCAGAAAACGGTTTATCCTGTTATTCAATCATTGCTTAAAAAAAATATAATCACGATTAAAGAAAAACTCATTGAAAGATATCACCCTAAAATGGAAACGTGGATCAGTCTAAATCCCGATGCAGCAAATGATGAAAAATTAAAATCATTATTCGATGAGCTGGAGAAAAAGGCACCGGGGCAATTGGCGGTATTGATGGCATACATTCATCTCTGTAACCTGCAAAATGATAAGGGCTACCGTGAAATTCTTAAATCTGATCTTATCGAAAAATCGAAAGCAGGAAATGCAGCTTTGAACGTACTGGTAAAGAAAAAAATATTGTTTCAGCATAAAAGAGAAATAGGAAGAGTAATCGACCCAAATACAGAAAGTGAAGCCTTTCAGCTCTCTTCGCAACAAGCCGCAACACTGCAGCAGATCAGGAAAGAATTTGAAAGTAAAAATGTGGTACTTCTTCACGGAGTAACTGCAAGTGGAAAAACAAATCTCTATGTGCAGCTCATGGAAGAGGTAATGGCCAGGGATCAGCAAGTCCTGTACCTCCTTCCTGAAATAGCGCTTACCTCACAAATCATTGACCGGCTTCGAAAATATTTTGGCAGCAAAATCGGTATCTACCACTCCAGGTTCAATACTGCCCAGCGTGTAGAGATCTGGAACAAGCTTCTGAATGGTGAATACCAGGTCATCATTGGCGCGCGGTCCTCTTTGTTTCTTCCCTTTGAAAATTTAGGGCTATTAATAGTGGATGAAGAGCATGATTCTTCCTACAAGCAATATGATCCTGCACCACGCTATCATGGAAGAGATGCGGCGATTTATCTTGCCTCATTGTTTAATGCGAAAACTATTTTAGGAAGCGCCACTCCTTCTCTCGAAAGCTATTACAATGCGGACAAAAAAAAATATGGCTTTGCAGAATTGACGGAGCGCTACTCCGGTATAGAGATGCCTGAAATTGCCATGGCGGATTTGAAAGAGGAGAAGAAAAGGAAAACAATGCATTTGCATTTTAGCAGTAAGCTATTAGATGGAATGAAAGCTGCATTGGATAGAAAAGAACAGGTCATCTTATTTCAAAACAGGAGGGGATATGCTCCTTACCTTCAATGCGAAAATTGCGGCTGGGTTGCCATGTGCCCCAATTGTGATGTGCACCTGACGTATCATAAATTTCAGCATGAGCTGCGATGTCACTACTGCAGCCATAGAAAAAATTCATTCCGTCAATGTCCTGCATGCGGCAGCAGCCACCTCACCGTTTCAGGTTTCGGAACAGAAAAGATTGAAGAGGAGTTGCAGCTATTTCTGCCCGGTACCATCATCAGCCGTTTCGATCTGGATGCTATCAAGGCAAAGCACGGTTATCAAAAAATTATCAGTGATTTTGAGAGAGGTAAAATCCAGGTTTTGGTGGGGACGCAAATGGTGACCAAGGGGCTTGACTTTGAGAATGTTTCTCTTGTCGGGGTAATGAATGCAGACCAGTTGCTTAACTATGCTGACTTCAGAAGTGCTGAACGCGGTTTTCAGCTGATGTCGCAGGTGAGTGGGCGCGCAGGAAGAAAAAAGAAACGCGGAAATGTAACTATACAAACCATGCAGCCGGATTTACCACTGCTTCAGCTCATAGTGAATCATGATTACAGAGGTTTTTATAATGCTGAAATCATCCACCGGAAAAAGTTTTTTTATCCGCCGTATTCCAGGCTGATTCAATTACTTTTTAAACATAAAGAAAAGAAGAAAGCCTGGGAAGCTGCGACCATTATCGGTGATGCATTACAGAAAGAACTGGGAAAAAAAGTATTGGGTCCGGCGGTGCCATCAGTGTCCCGCATTAAAAATTTATACCTCTTTCAGTTGCTGGTCAAGCTGGATCGTTCGGGTGCATTGATACTTCATATTAAATCTCTGATCCGGGAAAACTTGCTAAAGCTTGGAGAAAATACTTTGTATAGAAGTGTGGATGTGGCGGTGGATGTAGATCCGAATTAAGCTTGAACTTAGGGGTTAATCCAACCTGCTGCACTGAAAAAATTCCGGTAACTTTGAAAATAAATTTCAATATGAAGTTAACTCTCGTGGTTTATCAGGGCGAAGACGGGTTCCTTGTAGGTAAAATCAAAGAAATTCCGGAGGTAATGTCTCAGGGCACAACGAAAGAAAATTTAAGAATGAATATTCTTGACGCGCTGAATACTTATTATGATGATTTGAGAACCGAAAGCGGAATTGAACCCTCAGCATTATCTACTGAAGAACTTACGCTGTCAATTTCATGAAGCATAAAAAGTTCATCAGGCATTTGAATGATCATAATTGTTTCTTTCACCATCATGGGGCAAACCACGATATTTACAAGAATAACTCTAATCAGAGGAAAACCACAGTTCCCCGACATACCGACATTGATAAATTTCTCTGCAAAGAGATATGCAAACAACTCGAAATCGATTTTCCTAAAAGCTTCTGAGAAATAAACCGCGCCAGGCATCCAGACGAATAATTCCTTAAGCTCATATTAAACTTTCTGAGAATTTTCAGCTCTTACTTTACTAATGTTGCCACCACTAACCTGTAAACGTACCCATTGTGAAAAATTTTAAGATTCTGCTTATTGCAGATGAAAGGAAAAATGTTTTGCAAACAGGAAAAGAGGTGAAAGAATAGCTTATAGTTTTATTCCGCATTTCTTCCATTAAACTATTGATCGATATTAAGGTCTTCAGGATGACTTCAATAAATTTATAGATGAAGACACCAATACTTTCCTTCCTGTTTCAATTTTTAATTTTTCAAATAGCCTATGCTCAGGTATGGTCACCTCTGCAAAACGGAGTACAAGCAAAAGACAGCATCTTTGATAAGTCAACTGTTCTAACCCTTTTTTCGGATACTATAAATCTCCATATTGAAGCATCAAGCCTCCACAATGCAACCGTCACTATTTTAAACCTGTTCGGGCAGGCTGTGATGAAGCAGCAGTTTTCCGATAACGCATCGATTAACATTTCGACGCTGGCAAAAGGAATATACCTGGTAAATATTATGGATGAAAGAAGAAATGTTTTGAAGGCCGAAAAAGTATTAAAGGAATAGCTAATAGCTTTACTTTAATTTCTTCCGTTAAACTTCTGATCCATATTAAGGTCTTCAGAATGATTTCAATAAATTTATAGATGAAGACAACGATACTTTCCTTCTTGTTTCAATTTTTAGCTTTTCAAATAATCTATGCTCAGGTTTGGGCTCCATTAGGAAATGGTGTAACGGCGGAACATAAGAATGACTATGCTAAGGTGAATACCTTTTCTGAAGATACCGTTAATCATCTATTATATGTAGGTGGTGATTTTTATTATGCTGGAGATACGGTATCGAGATACTTAGCAATTTGGAATGGAATAGAATGGCATACTGTTGAAAGCGGCGATATTTCTATTTCTGGCCCTGTGACCGGCAGTTATATGCTTCATGACACTGTGCTTTACTCTAATTCTCATGGTATAGGGCGATTTCATAATCATAAATTCCTCGAGGATTTGCCAGGTGTAGGCGGCGCGGTACGTGCCTTCATGATGTACCATGATACTCTTTTTGCAGCAGGAAGTTTTTTCGGAGGCATTAAAAAATATAATGGAAAGAAATGGGAGATAGTAGGCGGAGGTGTATATAATGCCTATGATCTGTGTATTTATAATGATCAGTTAATTGTTGGGGGTTCATTCACTGAAGCTGGTGATTCGGTTGCACATGACATCGCCGCATGGGATGGAAATACTTGGCATAGCCTTGGAAGTGGAACAAAATATAACCAGTTTCAAACTTCAGGTATTATTGAAGCTTTGACCGTCTACAATAATACAATTATTGCCGGTGGATTATTCGATCACGCAGGTGATAGCACAGCTCATTATGTAGCGCAATGGGACGGAGTAACATGGCATCCGATGGATGGATTATGTGACGAAGTGGTGGATTTGTTTTCAGATGGGAAGCATGGTGTATATGCCTGCGGATGGTTTGGGATGAATAAAAGCGGTAAGTGTGCTGCCAATAGAGTTGCATACTGGAATGGGAGTGAGTGGTCAGATTTAGATTTTGGTGAAATCGACCCGGTATTTTGCATGAACTTCTTTGATAATGATTTATATGTCGGAGGAATTTTTACACGAGCCGGTGACGTAGATGCCAACCATATTGCGCGGCTTGAAAATGCAATTGCTACTTCTTCACCATCGATCACTCATAACCAAACCTTAGACTTCTATCCCAACCCCGCCACCGACCAACTGCATATTGAAACACCCAACATCCACAATGCAACCGTTACCATTTTAAACCTGTTAGGTCAGGTTGTGTTGCAGCAGGAGTTTTCAGATAACGGATTGTTTGATATTTCAAATCTGCCAAAAGGAATGTACCTGGTAAATATTATGGATGGAATAGGAAAGGTTTTGAAGAAGGGGAAAGTAGTTAAAGAATGAAATTATGAAAAAGTTTTTACTCCTTTTAAGCTTTTTATTTTTTCAATACGCCTCCGTAGCCCAGACTTGGATCCCTTTGGGTGTGGGAATAGGTAGCGGGATTGTAGGTGCCTATATCAATACAATGGTTTTCGATTCCACCCATAATTACCTTTATGTAGGAGGTAATTTTTCTTATGCAGGTGATAATCCTGCAAACAGCATAGCCTTTTGGGATGGAACTGAATGGAATAGCTTGGAGATAGACACAAACTATGAAGGAGAATATACGAAACTTTTGAATTATGATGATACCATTCTCATTGCCGATCCATTCGGAAGAATATTGAAACTTTATGATACCAGTATTGTCGGACGAGTAAGTTCATTGAATGGGAAAATAAGAGATCTTATAGTTTATAATGGTGAATTATATGCCTGTGGTGATTTTATTTCAGACTATGATGATCATCCCTTAAATAAAATTGCCCGATGGAATGGAGAAAAATGGCAGTCCCTTGGCATAGGCATACAAGGACAGTATATTACTTCTATGAATATTTATAATGGGAATCTAATAGTAGGAGGAATATTCGATAAGGCCGGAGACTCATCAATGAACAATATTGCCGGTTGGGATGGAAAGAATTGGTTCTCACTTGGTAAGGGCATTACCTGGACACAGTCTACCGCTGTTGTGTCAGCTATTGAAATCTATAAAAATGAATTATATGCAGGAGGGGTCTTTGATTCGGCAGGAAATCGCTTTGCAAAGAATATTGCAAAATGGAATGGGGCAAATTGGGATTCTGTAGGAGCTGGTCTGCTAGGAGGAGTACTTTCATTATTATTTAAAGATAGTAGCTTGTATGTTGGGGGAGGCTTTAGAACTTATGGTGTGTATATTGGAAATAGAGTAGCCCGTTGGGATGGAAATCATTGGTTCGATCTGGATCTTTCAACAAGTGGAACTGTACATGATCTTATTCCTTTTAAAGGGAGTGTCATAGCTGGTGGTAATTTTACAAATACGAATGATGGTAAAACTGTAAATAATATAGCTGAATATTCAACTATTACCAATACGAATTATATATCGCCTAAAGCGGCTAAATTTTATATCTACCCCAACCCTGCCACCGATCAACTGCATATTGAAGCGACAAACATCCATAATGCAACTGTCAATATTTTAAACCTGTTCGGGCATGTTGTGTTGAAGCAGCAGTTTTCAGATAATGCATCCATTGATATTTCAAATCTGCCAAAAGGAATGTACCTGATAAACATTAGGGATGAAAAAGGAAATGTTTTACAAACAGAAAAAGTGGTGAAGCAATAATCACTTGCGGTAACAAAGTATCTTAAGCTATCATATTCCTGTTTCCCACCCACACAAACCTCTTGATCACAAACTCGGGATTAACGAGCGATGCATTGCCGGCTGGGTTTCCCCCGGTTACATGAAAATCAGAAAACGCCGCATGCTGATTCACCCAGTAAGGTCCGGTAAGGTTAAATGTGACCGGTACAAACACTTCATTCATCTCATCACAGATCATCTTCATCACAGAGTCATTAGTAGTGTATGCAGCACAAGTAATGGCACCATGCTCCGCGGCCAGTTCTTTTGCAAGCCGTAATGCTTCCACCGTATTCTTTGTTTTAATCACTATAGAAACAGGTCCGAATAATTCATTTTCAAACAGCTGTGCGTCCGCAGAATCTGCTTCCATCAATAAAGGTGAAATAGTCCTTGCATTTAAAAATTCATCGTTCTTTACAGCCATTGGCTCTAACCAGATTTTCTTGCCTCTGCTTCCGGTGTGCTGTGCCCGCTCCAGTGTTTCTTCATTTTGTATGGCGCCTAAAACTCCTGAGCCCATCTTCGGGTTGCTCACCAGCCCGCTTATAGCCTCTTTCAGCTTCGCAGCCACCACATCAAAAGACAGAACCTGGTCGCCTGCCCTTACTGTTTCAGGAATAAAAAAATTTTGAGGCGCCGTGCACATCTGCCCCGAATACAGAGAAACGGAGAAGGCAAGATTCTGCAGCGCTGCATCCAGGTCTTTTACCGAATCGATGATCACAGCATTAATGCCGGCCTTTTCCGTGAAAGTAGTTTTGCCGGGAAGTGATTCTATGTAATTTCCGAAGGAAGAACTTCCGGTGTAATCAATCAATGTTATATAAGGATGTGAGGCAATCTCTTTGGTATTTTGACTGGAAGAAGTATCTGCTGCCAGTTGCACTATGGAAGGATCGTAGCCATTTGCTGCTAATGTCTGCTGAAGCAAAGACACGCATATGGCAATAGGTAAAACGGACCTGGGATGAGGTTTTACAATTACGCTATTGCCGGTAACCAGGCTGGCATAAATTCCCGGTAGGGAGTTCCAGACAGGAAAGGTGGAACACCCTATTACCAGGCTGATTCCCTTTGGAACCGGCTGCAAGGTTTTTTCTAATCTCACAGAAGATTTTCCCATCGGTTTTTCCCACATCACTTTTTCAGGAAACCGGGTAAGCTCTGCATAGCCCATAGCAATTGCTTCCAGTGCCCGGTCTGCTGCGTGCGGCCCCGATGCCTGGAATGACATGATCCATGACTGGCCGGTAGTGTGCTGCGTGGCAGATGCAATATCAAAGAAATGCGCCTTCATCCTTTCGAGCGATTCTACCAATAAACCAGCGCGCTCAGAAGGTGAAATTTTTCGCCATGTGTGAAACGCAATTTTAGAATTGGAGACCAGGTCTTCAACGCTGTATACGGGATAAAGAACCCCGAGCGGCTCATTAGTATATGGTGATACTTCTTCTCCTAACCAGTGCAAAGGCGAGCGCTGTGCTTCCAGGTCAAAATTTTTATTAAGTAACCCCTGGAATGTTTCTAATCCCTGTGCCGGGGCATCTTCACTAAAAGCCTTCGGATTGTCCGGATAGGCTGCATAAAAGCTGCGCTCTCTTATAGCTTTTACTGCCCGGTCAAGAATTTCGTTATGCTTCTCAAAAAGTGACATGTTTATCAGGTTTAAAAAGAATGCAAAAATACTTTTTTATACACTGCAAAAAGCTCCCTGTCTGCCTCTGTACAAACTCTCCCTTTCAAATGGACAACCCTGCCTAATTTTGTATACTCTAAAAAACACATTTCAGTAATAAGTACATAAAAATGTGGTGTATAATGTATTTTCGATTATAAATATTCCTATGCCTGTACGATCGCTTTTTATGTATATCGGCCTTTCTTTTTTTAGTCTGGTTTCAGCAGCCCAGTATCCTGATCCTTCCCTAATGTCGAAAAGTGAAAGTGCGAAATATATTATCAGGCAATTAAAACAAGGTGCTTTACTCGTGCGCCTGGATATGCGCACCAAAGCTGTTACCATGCTTCAGGAACAGGATAAGAATGAAGCGGCAGAAATTATTCTTCAGCGGCAGCGAAAAGAAAACCTGGAGATCATAAGTGCATTCAAAAGGAATTTCAATTTTTGTCCTGTTTATTTTTTTCTTTCAGATTCAAGTGATGCGGCAAGGGCAAGTCGAAGATCAGGATATTTTTTGAATGACAGCATGCAGGCAGATCCTGCTATAACTTTGAATGAAAATTATTTCTTAATTGCAGAAAAAGGAATGCTTGAAAAGGAGATACCGCAGGATAAAACACAAACCAGCCAGGAGCCTTCCACCAGAGGTACCATGGAAGATGCCCTGGTTATTCGTGACAAAAATTATAATCTGTTAAAAGATCCGTTTCCTTACTGGGTTCACCTTGGCAACTGGGACACCCGTGTTAGAAAGCTGAATAAAAAATTTTTGAATTTCTATCAGCATTAAATTTTACTTCGTAACAAGTATATAAATATCCGCAAAATCAGGAGCTGTCTGCAAATATTATTTATGGTTTTTCCCCGGAATATGATACTAAGCATAGCTTATCGCCTTTCAGGCTTGCCGCGATCCTGTAAAATTTAGCAACAGGGGTGCCTGCAAAGTCGGCCACCTCAACCCAGCCGTTTTTATCCAAAAAGGGCTTGAATTTATAGAGCTTGGAGCCGTTACCCATAAGCAAGGTTCCATCCGGCAGCCAGCAGTAATCCTCTGTACCGGGCAGGCACTTTACCACGGTTGCAGTGGCACCGGAAATAGCATCGCGGGTATGAACGGTCCATTGCGTGGAATCATCACTTTTCTGGACATAAGAAAAAGCGTTACGGTTTGGCACTTTTTGAAGACAACGTCCTATATTTTTCCCCACAATTTTGATCTGCCCTGTTCTCACATTTCCGAGCTGTAACGTTGAAGTATCACCTAATACAAACATGGCTACCACATCATTGGTTGCCCAGCAATAGTAGCCCACAGGTTGCAGTTTCGGGAAAAGCACGGTTGCATTGTCATCCTTATTACTGAACTTAACAAGTATTTGAGTGCTATCGTCTTCCATTACACGCACGCAAGAAATATTTAACCGGTCCGGGGTTAACTGAGGTGAATATTCTGCAGTAAGCGGAGTGTTTATTTCCGGAGTAGTCCGGTCTTCCTCCATGTTGTAGCGGAAAATATCTGCTTTCCCGCTTTCACGCACGGAAGTATAAAGAACACTTTTTCCATCAGGGGTAAAAGAAGGTTGGTTATCGTACCCTTTCCAGTCAGTTATTTTTTTTGCCTCGCCAAATGTTGGCAGCCCTTTCACCATTTTTATATCTATCAGGTAAAGGTCCGTTGCAGGAAATTCATTTTGCGCAACCAGTAATCCCGGAGAAAACAAAACTATAATGAGTGAAAAAAATCTTAAAAATTTCATAAGTAAAAGATTAAAGTGTAAAATAACAATTCTATGTTGAGATGAAATAACGGTGTGAAGCATAGTGACCGTATTTTTCCTTGCAAAAAAAAGCAGTAACGCATTGCTGCGCTGGATTTGTTTCAGCAGTACTCGGCGTGACCGTGAATGAATTCTGAAATATACACGAAACCATCGCTGAGCAAGAACACCATTACAATGTACCTCTCATTTAACCGCCTTAAAGGTAGCATGAAGACCGTTGCGACAATAAGTCGTATCTGCTTTATTCTAATTCAGAATAAATAATTGGAACATTATTATTGGACTTCTAACCTTTCCCGTTGCTTTAAAATCGCATCCCTCATATAATTGAAAAAACGGCTGCGCTCTTTTTCGTTTACAGAACTAATCGGAACCGATTTTTTCATTAAATTAGAAAAATAGATCTCCGTAATCTCACAAAAATGATCATCGCCAGTCATAATATAATTTACTACGGCATGATTAAGGAAGACTAACTTTTTTTGATCAAGAATCGCCAGGTAACTGTTGTCGCCGATCACCACTTCATTTACATACATTTCATACCCTGCTATGGCATTTGACTTATTTGCCTGGATTGAATATTTTTTGCCCAATTCTGCCTGCTGTTGAATGTGATGAATCAGTCTTAGTAACTGGTCGTGAAGCATAAGTGCATCCTGCTTCTTTTCAAACCAGCCTGTGTAATAGCAGAAGTCGATCTGCCGTAAAACATTTGTAATGGTTTCATAGCTCCAGATTTCCGTACTCGGACATCGGTTATAAAGCTCCAGCATGCGGGCAACAAGCGGAAATGACGATGAAGCAAAATCACTTCTGAATTTCACTTCCTTCAGGGAAGGAACAGCCACAATGTTCTTCATCCAGAAATACAGCTTAAACGCAGTTAGTTCCGGAATATTAAAATAATGGAAGATAGGAACATCCTTAGCTGAGCAAAAAATAGATTTTTCATGCGATTGAGTGATGGTTTCTAAATGAGCGGAGATTGTTTGCATGTGATGGAGGAAATCGGTTTCCTGCTGACCAACTGCTTTTCCAAAAAACAGCAAGGTCTCCTCATTAAGCTGTAAAAGCTGATCAATGGAGAAATGAAAATGATCGGCAAGCATTTTCAATTCTTCCAGTGAAACTGAAATTTCACCCCGTATCCTCCTATAAGCACTATCGTTACTGATATTGAGCGCCTCAGCTACTTCTGCCGGCAATGAAAGATGCGACGGCAACTTGGATTTAATTGCTGCAAAAAGATTTTTCTGAAGATTATTATTTTCTTTCATCAGGGGCGAAAAATTATTAGTAATTCTTACCAATATATCAATTAATTATGGCAGATATTTCTAATTTATTTAATCGAGCCCATGTATTGCCGCAAGAATCGGCGGGCTTACGAGTTGGGTAGTCCATTGTAGTAATTTCTTCCAAACGTCCCAAAAACTGCCCCGTAATGCCATTTGACAAAGGTATATCACGCTGTTAGCTTTGACTTAAATTTTCTTAAAACCTAATTAAGATTTATTTAACCAATAATCAATAAAGCAAAAAAACCATTTCTATGAGAACAATTATAACCATTATCGTTGCCATTATGGCAATCACTTTACACTCAAATGCGCAAATCTCCCTCGGACTTAAGGGCGGAGGAAATTTATCTTCTGTGCATTTTAAAGACACATCTGAAAATCGAATAGCGAAATCCATAGTATCATTTTTTACGGGTGGAGTTATGAACATTCCGGTTTCAAAACAATTGAGCATTCAGCCTGAATTGCTTTTTACTCAAAAAGGATTAAGTATTCCTGATGCCTGGATTGATTCAAGGTTAAATATGAATTATCTCGAAGTGCCGGTCCTTCTTAAAAGAACTTTCAAAACTAAAACTGTTAAAATTTGCGTTAATGGCGGTCCATATGCCGCTTATTTAGCAGGGGCCAATGCAGTTGCCACATTGGATGGCCAAAAAGAGCGTGTAAAAATGGAGGCTGAAGATATTAATTCTACTTTTCAGCGATTCGATTATGGAATTGTTGGTGGTACAGGATTTCTTCTAAAAACTGGTCCCGGCGACATCACTTTTGATGCACGCTATGAATTTGGCTTGGGCAATATAGAAAAGAGCGATCCTGAGATGGAGGTTAAAGATGCTGCCCATAACCGTGTATTCTCGCTATCTGCAGGTTATTTGATCCCGATAGGAAAATAAGATCTGATAAGTAAGGAAATTTATTTATCAAACTGAATCCAGTTACTCAAGAATGAAATTTCTCTGCAAAGTCTTTTTTATAGAGCAACAAAATCAAATTTTATGAAAACAAAATTTCACATGCTCGTCATAATTGTGATCCTTACATTTTTTGCCTGTGAAGAAAAAGAACAACCCCTCATGCCATATAAGTGCAGTTGCGAAATAACTACGCTTGATTGGGAATTCGGGGGCACAGATACCGGAACGGACACAACAATAGTGATGGCCAGTTCTTATGCCGATGCAAAAAAGAAGTGCGCTGAATTAAATTACGAGGCTGGAGAAGAGAGCAAGGATTGTGTGGCTGTACCATGATCATGTTCCATTTTGAAATGCGGTATTTCATTCGGTTACAAACGGAGAAAGTGATTGCAATAGGCAAACTGGTGATAAGCTAAAGGAAAAATGGTGACATTCTGTTGACTACAGCTGGGGCCGCTTGCATTAAAACAGTTTTGTATTGAGAAAGTAAACAGGCAAAAGCTAACTGTCTCTTTAGACTTAAACCAAATTAACTTGAAAAACTCTTTATGAAAGCTTCACAATCATTAAAAGTTATGCTGCTTGTTGCTGTTTTAGCCTTCACTGCATGTTCCTTTTATCTCAATCCTGCCTTCAAGAAAACATACAGTTCTGTAAACCAATTATTATATTCTGATTCCGTAAAGCGGATTGTACTTAAAGCACATTGCCGCAACGGTTATGTATACGTATTCAACCAGCCGTGGAACACTACAGAAGATCGCACGCACTTGCTGGGAGAAGGCACCGTATTTAACGAGCGCCGTCAATTGGTGAACAGCGGAGCACTCAATATGCCGGTTGATAGCATCGTATTGTTTGAGACAAATGCGCAGGTTAAATCCTTTGATAAAGGGATAAAAATTGCGCTGGGCATTCTAACGGCATTTGATGTAGCTGGCCTGGCTTTTTGTCTCATCAACCCTAAAGCATGCTTTGGTTCTTGCCCTACCTTTTACTTACCCGGTGACAATGGTATTATGAGCGCGCGCGCGGAAGGATTTTCAAGCTCCATTCTTCCCTCCTGGGAACAGGCTGACCTCGATGAATTACACAATGATGAATTGCACACGCGAAACATTTCATTGCTAATGAAAAATGAAGCGCTTGAAACTCATGCTGTAAATTATGTTCATCTGATGGCGGTGAAGAGAGAGCCCGGTGAACAGATTTTTCACGATAACAAGAATAATTTTTTTGCCTGTAATCAGGAGCATGCCTCTGAGTATGCAATTGCCGGAGATTCAGATGTTACTGCATTAGTAAATGCATTTGATGGCAAAGAATATTTTTCAAAAACTGATTCTTTTGATTTGGGTAAGACGGAAGAAATGATTTTGAATTTCAAACGAAATAGTTTTCTGAAACATCAGGGATTAGTGATCAGCTTTCGTCAAACACTGGTTACAACGTTTCTTTTTTACTCAATGCTCGGTTACATGGGAAATGACGCTGGTGATATCCTGACTGATTTGGAATTGCATCCCGATCAACGGGTAAAAGCGAAGCACATTCAAGCGCGGCTTGGAAGCATTAATGCTTTTGTTTGGGATGATCTGAACCAGAGATGGATGGCTATGGATAGCGTGTTTGAAGTGGGTCCGATTGCACGTAACACCGTTATTCTTCCTATACCCCACAATCAATCAACCACTTCTAATCTCAAAATTAAGTTAGTAATGGCCAAAGGATACTGGAGAATTGATAACGTTTCAGTTACTCAAATCATCGGGCCACGCAGGCCGGAAGAACTTATCCCTCAAGCTGTTTTAAAAAATGGTGAGCTAGACGAGGTGGAGCGGGCATCTTTATTTTCCGATGATGAACAAAGAACGTGTTCACTGCCCGGAACCGTATTTGAGCTAAAGTACCAGTTGCCTGAGGTACACGACTATGCACTCTTCGTTCAAAGTAAAGGCTATTACCTGGAATGGATGCGCCCTACCTGGTGGAAAGAAAAAAATCTTTTAAAACTGAAGCGGATGATAGATGGGGATGAAAAAACATGGCGCAACCTCGCTGTAGAGTACAAAGAGCATGAACCTCAGATGGAAGCAACTTTCTGGGGATCGAAAGTAATGTAAATAATAAAAAAGAACGGTAGTATGAAAATTAAACCGAAAGAAAAAGGCAGGAAAATATTGGCCCTAAAACGAACATTTGGTATTATCATGATTATATTCCTTTTTAATTCCTGCGGCACGCAAAAACAATTCTCGCTTTCAAAAACGAAACCTGCCATACTTCCTGAAAAAGTGACCGGAACGGTGGCTATTGTGTATCTGGAAAACAAAAAGAAACGTCCTTTGCGAGGGGAATTGATAGCGGTAACTAATCAGGAAATTATTCTTAATTGTGAGCAGGGATTAACGAAGATGCCTCTCGATTCTTGTAGCCACATAAAGCTTTTAATTTCCAAGGCGGTAAATAACCGCAGTGCACTTACTGCATGGGCAGTAGCTTTACCCTTCACAACCGTTATACATGGCCTTATTTCGGCATATACTTTTCCGCTTAATGTTATTGTGGTTGTTCCAACAATTGTAGCAATAAACAGCAATTATAAGGCACTATACCCAGATCAAATGAGTAAAGAAGTGCTGGCAATTTTTGCCCGGTTTCCGCAGGGGATGCCAGAAGGGTTTAAAATCAATTGATTCAATAATGCACCATATAAAATCTATGTAAGAATATGGATCGCGATGTTATAAAAACCATTCTGCCGCTCCTCACCCGTGAGACTATTTTACATGTGCATAATGTAGTAGGAAGCGAGCCGGTATCCTTCGCCAAGCTGCGCCATGAGATGATTAAGCAAATGATAGAAGATGGATTAAAAGAGGAAATCCGCGACGAAGAGATTGCAAGAAAAGCAGGCGTATGCAAAAGAACCGTTGAAAGATATAAACGTAACCAACTGCTCCGCTTTAGAACCGCACTCTATTGATTTTATAAAATGGTAGCGATGGTTGAAAAATTTGTATAAGACTAAAATAGTTTAAGGTTAATCTGTTCCATTGACATTGAATAAAATTTACGATCAACTTAAAACTATTACTATGAAAAAACAAGATATTACTCTTTTAGTCATGCTTCTCCACATGATTTTTATCTTGACTGCTGCTGCACAATGCACTGGCTGGGCCAATACTGCTTCAGGAGTGAACAGCAATACTGCATATGGCATCACGCTCGATGAAGAAAATAATTCTTATGTAGCTGGTTATTACAATGGACCAACTACGTTCGGGAATATCACGCTCAATGATAATGGAATGTATGTTGTCAAGTATGATTCTCTCGGAAGCCAGCTTTGGGTGAAAGCTTTTCCCGGCTCCTTCTTCGGGTTTCCTGCATCTATCAATTATTCCAACGCGGCGTTGTTTTTTGTTACCACCTTCATAAGCAGTGCGACATTTGGAAATATCACACTCAACACTGCGGGGTATTATGGTATTGCTGTAGTGAAGCTGAATACCGATGGTGATGTACTATGGGCAAAAACTTTTTCAGGCACCGCTACCTCTTTAGGTTATGGTATTTATAACACTTCTTCCGGAAAAGTTCTGATCACCGGAAAGTATAAAGGAACACTTACCATGGGCAGCTATACGCTTACCGGTTCTGCTGTTCTTAACGGTGAGTATAACATTTATATATCTGATTTGGATGATTCTTCAGGTGATGTGCTATGGGCTCAGAGTTCCGTTGTTCAGGCAAATTTTAATAATGGACGGGGTTATGCTATACGGACAGACATTCAGGGGAATATTGTTTTGTCGGGTTACTATTCAAACATTTTACAGTTCGGAAATCAAACACTTAACAACTCGGGAGACTTATATGCCTACGCTCCCTATGTGGCCAAGTTTGACAGTAATGGAACGTGCCTGTGGATCAACGGTGGTATTGGTCCGGCAACATTTGATAATGTTTACGCGCTTACAACGGATTCGCTGAGTAATATTTATTTCGGCTGCCCCATTGATACCACAACTATTTTTTCAGGGGAAACATTCCACCCTGAAAAAGGAAATTTTGTAATAGGGAAGTACAACTCTTCAGGTGCCTTATTATGGGCAAAACAATGGGGTTCACATGTTACTGACTCAACTAGTCTGGTAACCGTACTTCACCTAAACCGTAATGGTACCTTAACAGCTTACGGCTGGGGAAGGAATGAAATGATCTTTGATCAGGATACATTAACAAGTGTGGGGGGTGAGGATATTTTTTCTGCCAACTTTGATACCAATGGAAATTATCTTTCTTCATTCATTACGGGAGGAATTTATGGTGAATTTTTTCACGCCGCAGCTTTTGATGAATATGATCATGCTTATATTGCCGGCTCCTTCTTTGGTAACACTACTACGCTGGGTGATTTCAGTCTTCACGGGGAAGCTCCGGTAGATTCTAATTTTTTCGTCAACATATTTGTATGGAAGAATTGCCCGGCGGGAATAGGTACCACCGTTCAAACCGTACAGGAAAACCAGATCACAGTTTTCCCAAATCCTTCAAATGGATTGTTTTTCATTGCCGGAGTTCACGAAGAAACCTACCTGATCCGCAATATTGAAGGGACTGTTATATCTCAAGGGAAAATATCAGATCATGAGGCGATTGATCTTTCAGGTATTGCTTCAGGAATTTATTTGCTCAGTCTTATTGATAAAAATTTTATGTATCAAACTAAGATTTTCATTCAATAAAGGAAGTGCCTTTTGTATAAAAGTCCATTAAAACAGTTCAAGAGCTAAATAGGAATCCATTACAAACAAAATCACTAATACAGAACACAATTGAAATAATAAAACAGAAATGTGAAGTCCCGATGCATTGGGGAAAATCAAAACAAATGATGAACAGGTAACTATTAATAAACTCTAACTTAAAAATTTACCACAATGCGGAAAACCTTAAATAAAAATGAAGAAGTGCCACAATGCTTATCAGGATCATGGGGAAAAAGGACAATGTTTTTTATCAACGTGGTGGTTCTTTTGCAAACTGCATACTGCCTGCTGCCAACTATTTCCTGGAGCCAAAAAATTGCAGGTGGCAGTGGCCATTCCCTTGCCGTTTGCACCGATAGCACAGGAAGGGCGTGGGGTTACAACGCCGATGGTGAATTAGGCGATGGAACCAACTTTAGCAGCCCCGTGCCTGTGCAGGTGAGCGCTCTCACAGCCATCGCAGCCATTTCAGGAGGAGGAAATCATTCCATTGCCTTGATAAATAATGGTACAGTATGGGCCTGGGGAGACAATGGGTGGGGTCAACTTGGAAATGGAACTAACAGCGATAGCAATGTCCCCGTACAGGTGAATTCCCTTACCGGCAGCACTGCCATTGCAGCAGGAGGGAATCACTCTTTAGCCCTGAAGAATGACAGCACCTTATGGACGTGGGGATACAACGGCTATGGTGAACTTGGAAATGGAACCAACTCTGACAGCAATATTCCGGTACAAGTGAGTTCTCTAACAGGCATCACAGCCATTGCGGGAGGATATACTCATTCGCTTGCCCTGAAGAATGACAGCACGGTATGGACCTGGGGGCAGAATAACTATGGTCAACTTGGAAATGGAACCAACACCGACAGTAATGTTCCCGTGCAAGTGAGCGGACTTACAGGCATCATTGCCATTGCTGGAGGTTGGGAGCATTCTCTTGCCCTGAAGAATGATGGCACGGCCTGGGCTTGGGGACACAATGGCCATGGTGAACTTGGAAATGGAACCAACACGGATACCAATATTCCCGTACAGGTGACTGGGCTCTCAGGCATCACCGCCATGTCAGGAGGACTGGATTATTCCCTGGCTCTTGAAAATGACGGCTCGGTACGGGCGTGGGGATACAATGTGTTTGGTGAACTTGGAAATGGAACCAACACCGATAGTAATGTTCCCGTGATAGTTGATTCTCTAACTGGCATCACCGCCATCGCAGGAGGAACTTATCATATCCTGGCCCTGAAAAATGATCAAACGGTTTGGGCGTGGGGCGGTAATGGCTCTGGTCAACTCGGAAACGGAACCTTCGGCACCGGTAGCAATTTGCCTGTACAGCTAACGGGATTGTGCCAGGTTTCAACATCAATAAATGAAATTACAGAAGCATTAATCATTTCAGTTTTTCCAAATCCATTTTCCGAATCATTCCAACTTCAAAATGAAAATGCAAAAGAAGCAACGCTGAAAATTTTTGATGTGGAAGGAAATCTTTTGGTGAATAGAAAACTAAACCATTCAGAAATAATTTCTCTTAGTGAAAATTTTCCTTCAGGAATTTATTTGTTGCAATTGCAAACGGGTGATCAATGTTCCTCCATGAAAATTGTGAAATTATGATCTGCAAGGAAATCTTTTAGTCATTGAAGAAATAAATCATTTCGAAGAGATCTTTTTAGGAAAAGACTTACCCGCCGGAGTTTATCTCTTGCAAATGATCACTGCTGAAAAAAATTCTTCTGTCAGGATTGTGAAAATAAATTAATCATCGATGAGCTCAACACTGCGCTGAAAGGCCACTTTACAAATTTTTTGAGAGTGATGAGGATGAGTATTATGCCGGGCTACAGATGGTGAATGGATGCTTGTTTAGAATATCAGAGAGGTTCTCGTTTATTCCGGATGGCAGGATAGGCGTTGCGCGTAATCTTTCTGCCAATCAATGGCTTGCCATCTGGTCAGTTAAATCAGTCGCCATCCAGAGTGATGGCAAAATAGTGGTAGCGGGATATAGTGGCAATGGCCTTGAAAGTGATTTTGCTGTAGCGCGGTATAATGTCGATAGTAGGGTTGGTATTGAAAATACTGTTGAGGAAAGTACCCTTAATATTTCTCCCAATCCTTTTGGCAATGAACTTTTAATAAAAGGCACTAAAGAAAAAGGTGAGATTATTATTTCTGATGTGTTGGGAAAAGAAATTCTACGGCAGAAAACCTTTTCTTTAGAAACAAAAATCAATACTGAAAAATTATTGCTAGGTTTTTATGTGCTAAATTATACGGAAGGAAATAAGACGGAGATTATGACCATCGTAAAATTCTAATAAGTACTAAAGAAATCAAAATGAAAACTAAGATTTACACTTTTATTATCAGCGGTTGCCTAATTATGGCAACAACCTTTATAACCTGCGCACAGCCGGGCTCTTTAGACCTCACCTTTGGCTCCGGTGGAAAAGTAACTACGGATTTAGGTAGTTCTTATGACGTAGGCCATTCCGTCGCCATACAGAGCGACGGAAAAATATTAGTAGCGGGAAAGTTTGACAACGGTAACAACATAGATTTTTCTTTGGTACGCTACAACAGCGATGGCACATTGGATAATACTTTTTCGTCCGATGGAAAGGTTATAACAGATTTCGGAAGTAGCGATGATGATGGTTGGTCCGTTGCCATTCAGATTGATGGTAAAATTGTGGTGGCGGGTAGCCTGGAAAGCGATTTTGCTGTAGCACGCTTCAACGACGATGGCAGTTTGGATAGCAGCTTTGACTCTGATGGAAAGGTGACTACTGCAATAAATGGTTATGGCTTTTCCGTCGCCATCCAGATTGATGGAAAAATAGTGGTAGCTGGAACCGGTAACGGGGGTTTCGCTTTGGTACGCTACAACAGCGATGGAAGTTTGGATAATACCTTTGGCTCCGGTGGCATAGTAACTACGGATTTCGGAAATTCTGATGATGAGGGCGCCTCAGTATCCATCCAGAGTGATGGCAAAATTGTGGTGGGCGGTTTCAGTGACAATGGCTCTGACTACGATTTTGCTTTAGCTCGTTACAATAGTGATGGTAGCCTGGATAACAGTTTTGACTCTGATGGAAAAGTAACCACGGATTTCGGAAGTGTTGATGATTTGGGTAATTCAGTTGTCATTCAGAGCGATGGCAAAATTGTGGTCGCAGGACAGAGCTGCAATGGCTATACCTGTAATTTTGCTTTAGTTCGCTATAACGGCGATGGAAGTCTGGATAACAATTTTGACTCCGATGGAAAAGTACTTACTGAAATAGCCGGAGTCTCCGTGTGCACGTCAATCGCCATCCAGAAAGATGATAAAATCGTCGTGGCGGGATATAATTCGGATTTCGCTCTCGGTGATTTTGCTTTGGCTCGCTACAACAACGACGGCAGTTTGGATAACACTTTTGATTCCGATGGTAAGGTAACAACAGATTTCTCAGGTAATGATGATATTGGTATGTCAGTCACTATCCAGAGCGATGGAAAATTAGTATTGGCGGGATATACTCTTGATGACACTGATTATAATTTTGCCGTAGCGCGGTATAATGGCGGTAATCCAGTTGGCATTGCCGAAAATATTGCTGAGGAGAATACCATTGATATTTCTCCCAATCCTTTCAGCAATGAGTTATTAATAAAAGGCATCCCGCATACTACAGGACAGGTGCCAGAAAAAGGAGAGATTGTATTGTTTGATGTGACGGGAAAAGAAATTATGAAAGAAAAAGTTTTTGATGCCGAAACAAAAATCAATACTGAAAAATTATTGCCGGGTTTTTATGTGCTAAATTATACGGAAGGAAATAAGAAGCAGAATATAGCAGTTGTAAAATTTTGATTCTTGCTGAAAGTCTGTTTTGGTTAGTTGAAATATTTCATTTGCAAAGGTTCAATTGCATGATCAGAGGATAGCGCTTCCGGAGAAGGATTTCTTTTTCATGTAAGTTCATTTTAGTTTAAGATAACGAGGTATTTGTTCACTATTGATAATCGTATTACAATTGTCTTCATCCTGTTGATGATTGCAACAATTATTAGGGCGACAGCGGGATTCGTTGTTGGAACTTTAGTTGGAAGTATCTTTTTTCCATTGACCCGCTGGGTAATGCCGGTGCAGCAGCCGAGGCATTGCTTATATTATTCAGAACCGGCGTCACTGCAGGAAAACTTGAAGGACATCCTCTAGGGTCAGATAAGATGTATTCTTTCGAACGGCTTTCGGCGGATGAGTGATATAAACGCAATAAGCTTTGCGCTATAGAAATGAGCATAATAACCGCGAAAAATATTTCCGACAGCCTTCAAAAAATTGTCGCAAAGCCTGTGATACTTTTAATGAACCTCGAATCTCCATTCCTATCTTGAAAATTTTTTACCCTTTACTGATTTTTATTGTCGCATTCTTTCACGGTAATGCGCAAACCATTTCCGGCACGGTGAAAGATATTTCTATAAATGAGCCATTAATCGGTGCCACCGTTACCATCAAAGAAACTGCTATCGGAACCGTAACAGATGAGGAAGGCAAATTTCTGCTGCGCGTTGATCAATCATTTCCAGTCACAATTACAATTTCTTATTTAGGCTACATCAGCAAAGAAGTGATTGTAAGGGAAATTTCCGAAGCGCTCATTATCAAGCTACAGCCGGATAAAATCATTTTGCATGGAGTTCAGATAACCGGTGAAAGGCTAAGTGAAAAAGAAAAGGGATCGCCGCTTACGATCGAATCAATGGATCTTATTGCCATAAAAGAAACTCCGTCATTCAATTTTTACGAAGGGCTTGGTGCATTGAAAGGAGTTGATATTGTCTCTGCGAGCTTAGGCTTCAAGATCATAAATACAAGAGGGTTTAATTCTACTTCACCGGTGCGAACCCTGCAGATCATTGACGGAGTGGATAACCAGGCCCCGGGCTTAAATTTTTCACTTGGAAATTTTCTGGGCGCTCCTGATCTTGATGTGGTTCGCGTAGATCTCGTAGTGGGCGCCAGTTCGGCTTTCTATGGACCGAATGCATTTAATGGCGTGATCAGCATGTCAACAAAAGACCCTTTTACTACTCCGGGATTATCGTTTTCATTTAAAAAAGGTGAGCGCCAATTATTCGAAGGCTCCTTTCGTTGGGACCAGGTCATCAGGAATAAAGCCGGAAAAGAAAAATTTGCATATAAGCTGAACGGTTATTACCTGAAAGCCCTCGATTGGGAAGCAAATAATATTGATGCCGTCTATGGCTCACAGGATGGCAAAAACAATGCGGGAGGCTATGATGCAGTGAACCGGTATGGTGATGAATTTAATTACACGCAGGACTATTCAAATCAGGCCTGGTCTTATCCTGGTCTGGGAAGAATATATCGCACAGGTTATTTAGAAAAAGGCCTCGTAGATTATAACACCTATAATGCAAAAGTTGCTGCGGCATTTCATTATAAGCTTACGCCTGATGTACGTCTTAAATTTGCTTCTAATTTCGGAACCGGCACTACGGTTTATCAGGGTGATAACAGGTATTCACTAAAAGATGTTTTCCTGGCGCAGACCAGGATAGAAATTGAAAAGCCTGATAAATTTTTTTTACGCGCTTATGTAACCAATGAAAACTCGGGTAAATCTTATGATGCGTTTTTTACAGCATTGCGGCTGGAGCAGGAAGCAAAGTCTTCCGGTGCATGGAACCTGGATTATTTTAATTACTATGTAGGGCATGAAGTGCCAAAGATTAAAGGGTTTGAATGCTGGCCCTTATTCCAATATCCGGTCCCGGAATGGTACACTGACAGCATTCTCGCATGCCTTAAACAGCATGCTGATTTAATTTCTCAGTATCAACAAGATGCCCGCAGCTATGCTGATGACTCGAGTCTCTATCCGGGCGAGCACGGTTATTTCTTGCCCGGCACTTATGCATTCGACACGGCATTTGCAGGCATCACTTCAAGGGAAACATATGCTCACGGAGGAACACATTTGTACGATCGCTCTGCCTTGTATAATGTTCATGGAGAATACAAGCTTTTTCCGAAAATTATGGAGATCACCCTGGGCGCAACGTTCCGCCAATACCGGCCTAATTCTCATGGAACCATTTTTAGCGATACAGCCGGAAGAGTGATCACGAATTCTGAATACGGAATGTATGCCGGCTTCGAAAAAAAATTCTTCAGAGATCAGCTCACAATAAATATTGCCGTCCGGATGGATAAGAACCAGAATTTCAACTACCTGTTTTCCCCGGCTGCTTCCGCAGTATATAATTACAGAAAGCAGGTGTTTCGCGTTTCCTTTTCCTCTGCTATAAGAAACCCCACCCTTGCTGATCAATATCTTTATTACAATGCAGGTCCGGCAATCCTTGTTGGAAACATTCATGGATTTAATTCCCTTGCTACCCTTGAATCAGTAATAACAGCAGTGAGATGGAATTGCGATTCGCTCAAGTTATTTAACATTGCCCCTCTTCGGCCGGAAGCAGTTAAAACAATTGAGGCAGGATGGCGTGCTTCGCTTTTTAATCATTTATATATTGACGCGGAGTATTATTTTAGCCGGTATCAGAATTTTATCGGGTATAAAATAGGAGCTACTACACGATGTGATATTTATGATCATATTGCCGGTGTTCAATTTTTTAGAGTTGCAGCCAATACCAGCGATATCGTTACTACGCAGGGATTTTCAATTGGACTTAATTATTATTTCAGCAATTATTTTTCTCTAAGCGGAAACTATTCTTTTAACCGCCTGGATCGCCGGGGATCGATTGATCCAATTATTCCGGCCTATAATACACCGCAAAACAAATGTAACATAGGTATAAGCGGGAGAAATATTCTTGCCTCTATCACCTTCTTAAATGATATCTGGGATAAGCTTCCTGTTATTCCATTTAATCACTATGGATTTAGCATCAATTATAAATGGGTAGAAGGATTTTTATTTGAAGGATCACCTCAGTTTACAGGAATTGTACCTGCCTATAGTTCAGTAGATGCACAAGTTAATAAACAAGTTCCGAAATTAAATCTAACTCTAAAATTGGGCGCCTCCAATCTTCTTAACCATAAAAGCTTTCAGGTTTATGGCGGACCTACAATTGGAAGATTAGCATATATACAAGCAGTAGTTGATCTTCCTGCACAACGACTCTCCCATAAAAAATAACGACAGCTTTTAAAAAATTGTCGCGCCAGGTGCAGGTATTTTTGAAGCTGAATTTCTCAAATCCTAAAACAAAAACTATGAAAAAATTTACTTTAACATCTTTCCTCCTTTTCAATTTCTTAATTGGTTCATTTGCGCAGCACCGGTATGTTGACCCGATATTTTCCGGCACGCAAATAACCTCTAATATCACTTATGGACAAAACATCAGCGTGTTGCTGGGCGGCATGCAGGATTTAAAAATGGATGTGTATGAGCCGGTGGGAGATACGCTTGCTCAGCGTCCCCTCATCGTCTATATGCATCCCGGTGATTTTCTTCCGATCGTATGTAATGGGGGCGTAAATGGAGATCTTCATGACAGTGCCGTTGTAGAAATGTGCAAACAATTTGCAAGGCGCGGATATGTTGTTGCTAATATTGATTACCGTTTAGGGTGGCTCCCGCTCAATCCGAATCAGGATTGCAGGAAGGGCTCCTTGTACCAGGCAGTTTACCGGGGCCTGCAGGATGCTAAAACATGTGTGCGCTATTTTAAAATGAATGCTGCTGTACAAGGCAATAGTTATAAAATTGATACCGGCAAAATAGTAGTTGGCGGGCAGGGATCTGCTGGTTATATCTCAACAGCCTATGCAGCATTGAATCAGCCATCAGAATTGTTGCTCCCTCAATTTATCTCTAGTTCAACGGATGCGAGCTGCGGCAGTACAACAGGTCAACCTTTTATAGTAGAATCAGTGCTTGGAGATTTTGATGGATTCGGTGGTCTTCCGCAATATAATAACCCCAATTGGCCCGGCTATTCGAGTAAAGTAGAAATGGTTTTCAATATGGAAGGTGGTATGGGAGATACATCATGGATGCAACAAGGTGAAGTTCCAATGGTTTCTTTTCACGATGTAAACAACCCACTGGCGCCTTATGATTTGGGAAATGTCTTTGTTCCGCTTGGTGATGGAACTATCTTATTGGTAACTGAAGTTGCCGGTAGTCATCTATTCATTAAAAGAGCAAACGAACTCGGTAACAATAATATTTTTCATATTGGCTGGACGGATCCCTATACTACCAGAGCAAATCGCGTAGATGATGGATATACGGTAAATGGCTTTTCACGGGAAGGCTTGTTTCCCATTGTTCAGCCTGATCCATCATTATTCATTCCCGGTGATCCCTATCATGGACAAACGAGCCCATGGGAATGGTGGAATTGTGCCGATCTTGAAAAGGCGGCCCCCTTTTGTGGTCAAACACCAGGGTTTGCGGATACGGTTTGCGGAGCAGGATTTTATACCAATCCCAACATGTCTAAAACCAAAGCGCTGAATTACATAGATACTGTACAGTATTATTTGGATGAGCGCATCTGCCTCGCCTTAGGATTGTGCAGCGGGAATGTAATCGGCATTAACGAGGCAAGTGTTTTTAAAGCGGAAGTAAATCTCTTTCCCAATCCCGCTTCTCAGGTAATCCATCTGAATCTGAATAATACTTCTTTACATTTTCTAGCCGTAAGAATCTATGATATCGAAGGCAGAAAAGTCTATTCGGAAGAGAATCTCTATCGAAATTCCCTTGACATTAATTGTGATCAGTTTAGGAAAGGTTCGTTTATCATTCATACTCAAACAGAAAAAGGAAATGCTGCAGGAAAACTGGTAATAGATTAATGACGGAGCGCGCCACAGTATTTAATATTAGAGGTGGCGCGCTTTTTCAACATACAATAGCTTAGGAATTTGCAAAAGCAACAACTGCCTGCAGTGTGAGTGGCCCCTATTGGTCAGAGCAGCGTCAAAAATTGAAAATGATTTCACGCAAGGCACGCGTACGCTACACACAAGAGCTTTACTGCATATGGGCGCCATGCGGAGAAAAAATAAACACTTTATGAAACCTTTTAGTTTTTGTTATCTCATCATTCTTCTGGCTGGTTGCAAATGCGCATTTGCTCAGAAAGCAGAAAAAACTTATTGGCACATAACGATGAAAGATGGAAGGCAACTTACAGCTGAACAAATGCAAGAACTAATGGTTGATTCGGTATTGTTTCTGACCCAAAAGTCTGACAACAAATCGGGTTATTGGATTCCCGTTGATTCAATCAGAGAACTTGAGAAAGTAAGAAAGTTCAGAAGGGCAGGGAGAGGAATTTGGATTGGTGCATTAATAGGAGGCGTTGCCGGTACCGTGATCGGAGACCGGTCAGGACATGCTCCCGCTTCAGGTTTCGTGTTTTTCAGTGAGGGTGCTGGCGCAGGCTTAGGTCTGTTGTTTGGCGCTATAACCGGTGCAGTAATCGGTGTTGCCACAGTTGCTGATAGTCATAAACCAAAACACTTTGATTTAGAAAATCTTTCAGCCAGAGAAAAAAGAAAATTAATTGACTCTCATTGCCGGGAGTATAATTGTGATCAATAGTACCTGGCTGATGTGCCTGTTGTATCGTAAAAATGAAATCTTAAATATTGCACAATAAAAAACTTGCTATATGATACCAAAAATTTATTCCGGTATATTTATTAACAATAATATAGTCTATAATGCTTCTATGGCATTTCTCTTTATTCTTTTATTCTCACCAATAGCATACAGCCAAACTCAGGCCCATAAGAAAGTCTATAGCGCTAAAATTTATCGGATGAATGAAATGCCCCTGAAGGGCATTTTTTACAGTGTAACCGACTCCGCAATTATTCTCTATAATGGTAACCTTAATGATTTACAGAAGAAATCAGAAGAATTAAAGACAAAAGCACTTGCAATTCCTGCAAAAGAAATTGTAAAGATAAAGATCAGGAAAAGTTACTCCGTTGTAAAGGGTGCTGCTATCGGTGCGGGTATTGGCTTGCCCCTTGGAATTTTACTCGATGCAGCAACTGCATCAGCTGCCACTGAAATTGTCAGCGGTGTAAGTACTGCTTTTGGCGGGCCTGAAGAGTCAGTACCCTTCTCCCCAATTTTCACTGTTGCCTTTACTGGAGCAGGCATGATTACCGGTGCACTTATCGGCAGTAAATGGAAATATAAAATTTCAGTTGACGGGAGCTTAGAGAAGTTGAACCTGCTATCGAAAATGAATGAGTTGTCTTATCTGCAACATTAAATGGCAATTAAACGGTTGCAACAAATTTCTTTTTTAAAAAATATCCCGTACAGAAATGTCTTCTTATCAATAAAAATAATTTTATGAAACCACTTTTGCGATCCATCCTTCTCGTTTTCATTATGGTATTTTGTTTAAGATTATCAGCACAAAAAGATTTGGTGAAGCCGAAATATTATGTAATTGTTAATTATGGAAAATCCAAGCCAGCAAAAGCATTACTTTATGATGTAACTGACTCGACGGTTGTTCATGAACATTACTATGCTATATCTGGCACCTTCATCGATACTGTAGCAGTTTTACAATAAATCAAATTCATTATCTTTATTATCCGTAATAAAGCAACTGAAGCTATATCAAAGCTCTTTAATATTATGAAGCACTTTAATTTCTTCTTATGGATACTTTTACCCGCAAGTCTTTATGGTCAAGCTTATCAAAGTGTAGTAATAAAAAGAACAGGATATTACTCCGGAACTCCCGGAATATATTCTGACAGCGGACAAGTTTATGCAATAAGGATAGATTCCATTGAAAATATTCCGGAAGGAAAAAGATTGTTTCAGTACAGGCAGCTGAATAATATAAATCCATATTGTCTGGGTGCATCATGGATTGGTTCTGAAATTATAGTTATGAATAACGGTATAAATATTTTTGTAGCTGAAAATTATTTCACAGGAAATCCAGATACTTTTCAGATTAATACTTTATCATCTCCGGGCAATACTTTCTTATTCCATCGTTTTGCTGACGGCTCTTATCTCGAAGCAATCTGCAATGGTATTGATTTGAACCAAGTACTCAACACTTCGGACAGTGTCAAAACTTTTTCGTTTCAATTGAAAAAGAAGAATGGTTCCAGTATAAATAGTTGGTGGAATCAAAAGGAAATTAAACTTTCAAAAAGTAAAGGATTAGTTAGCTTTTACAATTTACTGACTGTTCAACCATCATCTCAAGATGAGAATATCAGGCTTATAGGTTTTACAAATCCGCAGGAAGGATATCACCCTGCAATTGCGGCATCTGTTTTTGATTTTAGTATTGGAGATGAATTTCAAACAATAGATACACAGCCTTTTTGGTTGGGCACCTGGCATAATATTTATCAGAAGAAAATTGTGATAGATAAGAGTACCTCTGTAAATGGTGATACCTTAAAATATACTTTCTCTATTTCTGGTGTTATTCAGTCCTGGAGCAATTTCAACTATCAGGGTACCAATTCATTTAATGATACATCTTACCAGAAGATAGCATTGTCCAATTATTTTCCGATTGATTCACTTCCCTTTTCTGTTCAGCATGATAGTACTTATAATGGTTCATACGACTTTCAGATGAACTACGGATATAATCAAATTTTTAGATCATCGTATTGCGGACTTGATGTGATTAAAATACCAACCTATTTTGGTAGAATTGATTCTTCTTCAGGATGCCTGAATGATTTTCTTTGTTTCGGAGCGTGTTGGGTGTATGAGTTTGGTCCGGGACTCGGAATTACTAAACTATATTCTGCTGATTATGCTAATTATGGATATAGCTTAGTGTATTACAAAAAAGCAAATGATTTCTGTGGTACACCTATTAATTTTGATCTTTTAACGGGAATAAAAAATATTTCTTCCAGTCCGACGCTTATTCTTTATCCGAATCCGGCAAAAAATATATTATTTATTCACTCAGATAATCCAATTAAGAAAATAGAAATTATGGATGCTGCCGGCAAAAATTGTAAAAATTTTTATGCAGATATGTTGGCTCCAGAAAATTTTTCAGTTGACTTAAAGAATCTTCCGCGAGGTATCTATTATATTAAACTATTTACAAGTGACCAAATCATTTTAAAAAATATTTTAATTCAACGTTAAGTCATCATTTGTCACCGATTGTATACTTCATTTTAAATTTATTTTATCATTAACCACTACGCAGGCATTAAATAAAAACGGCCGATCTGCTGAAGCAGATAGCTGTTTAAGAATTTGCCGAAGGTTGCTGCACCTGCGATTGTTCAACTCCTTGTTCGCGCCTGATCTTGTGATAGAAATAGTAAGAAAGGAAAAGAAAGGCAATGGGAAGAATCATAAACAGCACGCCCTGCTTGCCGTCAGGCATTCCCACCATGGAAATGGCCGCACCCAACAGGTCGAAGAACAAACCGGCATAAGCCCATTCTTTGATGCGCGGAAAGCCGGGAATGAGAATAGCAATTTCGCCAAGCAATTTCGCCAATCCTAAAAAACGCGTGACATTATCTGCATATCCAAGCTTGATCATAAAGTCATGCGCCTGCTGTGTGAGCAGCAAATCAGGAACAGCTGAAAAAGCCATGAAGGCAAGAAACAACCCGGTGATGATCCAGTAAATGATTTTGGTTCTTTTCATTTGGTAATCGGTTTGGTTAATGAAATAAGGTTGGACGAAGTTGCGCAATGGTTTAGAAATCTCCGTGAAAAATTTTAGTTGCTGAAGGAGAAATAAAAAAACCTGATTCGCCGGGGCAGACAGGTTTAAAGGTCTGGCGCTGGCTTATTTAATTTATTCGCCGAAGCTTTAGCGAAGGAGGACGCTATCCGGCTCAGCCGGGATGCATACCATCAGCGCAGCCGGACCTTAACTTCTCTGTTGAATTACCTATAAACAAAACCCCGGCTCTTTTCAAAGCCGGGGTTTTAGGATCTGGCGACGACTTACTCTCCCGCATTGTAGTGCAGTACCATCAGCGCTGAGCGGCTTAACTTCTCTGTTCGGAATGGAAAGAAACTGCCTGCAAAATTTTATGGACTTCATTAGGATTTTACCGTCCTTCCATACATTTTGTATAATTCATTTAAATTTTGCAAAGGGTTGGCTGAGGTTCAGTTAACTTTTGCAGTTACGCTGGAAATTCGAGGTAAATTGAAGCCACAACTTAAAAGCACCTGCTAAAAGATAACCTCATGAAATCAAAACTCTGCTATGCAATCATGTTTCTCTCATTATTTTCTTTAAAAGCAAATGCACAAGCGCCGGATTGGTTGTGGGCAAAAGGAATTGGCGGGATTAATAATGATGATGGTATCTCTATAGCCGTTGATGGCTCTGGAAATGTATTCACTACAGGTCAATTCGAAGGGGTAGGCGACTTTGACCCGGGCTTAGGAGTATTTCAATTAACTTCTACTGTAGAAACCGACATTTTTATCTCTAAAATAGACAGTTTCGGAAATTTTATGTGGGCAAAAGCGATTGGGGGAAATAGTTTCGATATTGGTAACTCAATAATTCTTGATGCGTCAGGCAATGTGTATATCACAGGTTCCTTTAATGGTATTGTCGATTTTGATCCCGATTCATTAGAAAACTTTAATCTTACCTCCTCTGGGCTGAAGGATATTTTCGTTTGTAAATTAGACGGTAATGGAAATTTTATGTGGGCAAAGGCAATGGGGGGAACAAGTGACGATTATGGTCGCTCAGTAGCTGTGGATGCTTTCAGCAATGTATACACGACTGGTTCTTTCAAGGAGATTGCCGACTTTGATCCCGATTCCTCAACAAACTTCAATTTAACTTCGGCAGGAAGCGGTGATATTTTTATTTCCAAATTAGATTGGATGGGCAATTTTATATGGGCAAAATCAATGGGAGGAACAGAATATGAAGAAGGTCATTCCATAGCTATTGATGATTTCGGCTATGTGTGCATTGCGGGTTATTTTTCTGGGACAGTTGACTTTGACCCGGATTCGTTAGGAATATTCAATTTAAACTCAGAGGGGCTTACAGACATTTTCATTTCTAAATTAAATAATTCTGGAAGTTTTTCATGGGCTAAATCTATAGGAGGGATAACTAACGATAAGTGCTACTCTATAGCTCTTGATGCTTTCAGTAATGTTTACGCTACAGGCTATTTTACCGGAATCGTTGACTTTAACCCAAATGCAGGAACATTCAATTTAACTTCTGCCGGAGATGACATTTTCATCTCTAAATTAGACAGTTCAGGAAATTTTATTTGGGGAAAAGCAATTGGCGGAACAAGTGGTGACAGGGGACTTTCTATAGCTCTTGATGCTTTTGGTAATGTTTACACGACAGGAAGTTTTGAAGGCACAACTGACTTTGATCCTGATTCATCGGGAACATTTAATCTATCTTCAGCTGGAAGCGGGGACATGTTCATCTCTAAATTAGACAGTGCTGGAAATTTTTCATGGGCAAGAACAAGTGAAGGAATAAGTCTCGAAGAGGGTCTTTCTATTGCAATTGATCGTTTCGGTTATACACATGTTACAGGATTTTTGTATAGCCCTACTGTTTTATTTGATAACACTATTATATCTAATATAGATAGTACTAGTGGTTACAACGGTGAATTCACTTCAGATGTTTTCATTGCAAAGCTTAGTAATACAATCACCGGAATAGAAAATGCACAGAATACTAATGATATGAGTGTTTATCCCAATCCTGCCACCAACCATCTTACCATTGCCTTAGCAGATAACCATAAAAAAGTTGCAATTACCATCACTGACCTCACCGGCAAAATGATTTACTCCACCACTGCAACGCAAAAGACAGAAGTAAATACAACAGACTTTGCACAGGGAGTTTACTTGGTGCAGGTGCAGGCAGCCGATTTTACAGAAACGAAAAAGCTGATAGTAGTAAAATAAAAAAACCCGGCCTTTTGCAAGGCCAGGGTTTTAGGATCTGGCGACGACTTACTCTCCCGCATTGTAGTGCAGTACCATCAGCGCTGAGCGGCTTAACTTCTCTGTTCGGAATGGGAAGAGGTGGGCCCGCTCGCCAAAGTCACCATGAAATCATTATCCCAATAAATTGGGAACAATATCTTGACATAATGAAAAACGGAAGTACTTGTACTATAATAAAAAAATAGAAAGCAAATGGACAATTAGTATGGCTCGGCTTTGATGTTACCACCTTTATACCTGCCACCTATCAACGTGGTCGTCTGCCACGGTCCTATGAAATCTCATCTTGAGGAATGCTTCGCGCTTAGATGCTTTCAGCGCTTATCATGGCCGAACGTGGCTACCCTGCACTGCATTTGGCAACACAACAGGTACACCAGAGGTTCGTACAACCCGGTCCTCTCGTACTAGGGTCATCTCCTCTCAAATTTCAGCGCCCATCACAGATAGGGACCGAACTGTCTTGCGACGTTCTGAACCCAGTTCACGTGCCACTTTAATGAGCGAACAGCTCAACCCTTGGGACCTTCTCCAGCCCCAGGATGTGACGAACCGACATCGAGGTGCCAAACCTCCCCGTCGATATGAGCTCTTGGGGGAGATCAGCCTGTTATCCCCAGCGTACCTTTTATCCTTTGAGCGATGGCCCTTCCATGCGGAACCACCGGATCACTATATCCGTCTTTCGACCCTGCTCGGCTTGTAGGTCTTGCAGTCAAGCACCCTTTTGCTAATGCACTCAAAGCACGGTTACCAAGCGTGCTGAGGGTACCTTTGAAAGCCTCCGTTACACTTTAGGAGGCGACCACCCCAGTCAAACTACCCGCCTAACACTGTTCCCCGAGGGTTCGGGGTTAGAATCTAAATAAACAAAGGGTGGTATTTCACATTGCGACTCCACAGCCCCTAACGAGGCCGCTTCAAAGTCTCCCACCTATTCTACACATCATTTACTCAGACTCAATGTTAAGGTATAGTGAAGGTGCATGGGGTCTTTCCGTCCCGTGACGGGAAACCGGCATCTTCACCGGTATTACAATTTCACCGAGCTCGTGGTTGAGACAGTGCCCAGATCGTTAGACCATTCGTGCAGGTCGGAACTTACCCGACAAGGAATTTCGCTACCTTAGGACCGTTATAGTTACGGCCGCCGTTTACTGGGGCTTCAGTCGAGAGCTTTGGCTTGCGCCGAACCCCCTTCTTTAACCTTCCAGCACCGGGCAGGTTTCAGGCCATATACATCTTCTTTCGAATTAGCATAGCCCTGTGTTTTTGTTAAACAGTCGCCTGGGCCTTTTAACTGCGGCCCCGATTGCTCGGGGCGTCCTTTATTCCGAAGTTACAGGACCAATTTGCCGAGTTCCTTAACCACGGCTCACTCGAGCGCCTTAGATTACTCATCTCGTCTACCTGTGTCGGTTTACGGTACGGGCGGCATACATCTGAAGTTTAGAGGTTTTTCTTGGAAGTCTGTTTAGGGTCATTATCGGCTTGTCCGAAGACTTACCGTACTGTCACCTTTCAGCAAGCGAAGCGGATTTGCCAGCCTCACCTATACCTACGGGCTTTAACGTTCTATTCCGTCAGAACGCAGACCTTTCACTACTCCGTCACCCCATCACAACATATGCCGGTATCAGAATATTAACTGATTTTCCATCGGCTTCGCCGTTCGGCTACACCTTAGGACCCGACTAACCCTGATTCGATTAACGTGGATCAGGAACCCTGAGACTTACGGCGACCGGGTTTTTCACCCGGTTTATCGTTACTTATGCCTACATCTGCTTTTCCAATCGCTCCAGCGACTCTCATGAACCACCTTCGCAGCAATTGGAATGCTCCCCTACCGCCATTCCGACAAGTCGGAATGACCCATAGCGTCGGTACCATGCTTGATGCCCGATTATTTTTCGCGCCCTACCACTCGACTAGTGAGCTGTTACGCACTCTTTAAATGAATGGCTGCTTCCAAGCCAACATCCTAGCTGTCTTAGCAGTAAAACATCGTTTGATCAACTTAGCATGGATTTAGGGACCTTAGCTGATGGTCTGGGTTGTTTCCCTCTTGGCCATGGACCTTAGCGCCCACAGCCTCACTCCCGGCTTTATGTCATAGCATTCGGAGTTCGTCAGGGTTTGGTAGGCGGTGAAGCCCCCTAGCCCAATCGGTAGCTCTACCTCTATGACACGTTTTAACCGAGGCTGTTCCTAAAAACATTTCGGGGAGTACGAGCTATCTCCCAGTTTGATTGGCCTTTCACCCCTACCCACAGATCATCCAATGGCTTTTCAACGCCAACTAGTTCGGACCTCCATTCCGTGTTACCGGAACTTCATCCTGTCCATGGGTAGATCACTAAGGTTTCGCGTCTACCCCCACTGACTAATCGCCCTATTCGGACTTGCTTTCGCTGCGGCTCTGTCCGTTTACGGACTTAACCTTGCCAGAGAGGTGTAACTCGTAGGCTCATTATGCAAAAGGCACGCGGTCATCCCTCCCGACGAATCGGGATTAGGACTCCCACAGCTTGTAAGTATACGGTTTCAGGAACTATTTCACTCCGCTGTTCGCGGTTCTTTTCACCTTTCCCTTACGGTACTGGTTCACTATCGGTCTCTCAGGAGTATTTAGCCTTGCCAGATGGTGCTGGCGGATTCCCACAGGGCGTCTCCGACCCCGCGGTACTCAGGATACTGCTATCCGGAAAATTTTTATGCTTACGGGACTATCACCCTCTTTGGTATAGCTTTCCAGAAATTTCTGCTTCAAATTTTCCTTCATGTTGCAGTCCTACAACCCCCTGACAACCGTAGTTATCAGGGTTTAGGCTATTCCGCTTTCGCTCGCCACTACTTACGGAATCACTGAATTGTTTTCTCTTCCTCCGGGTACTTAGATGTTTCAGTTCTCCGGGTTTGCATTCTGCATTACTGCAGAATAGTTCGACTTCATCGAACTGGGTTGCCCCATTCGGAAATCTGCGGATCACGTCCTATTTGCGGATCCCCGCAGCTTATCGCAGCTTATCACGTCCTTCATCGCCTCTGAGAGCCAAGGCATCCTCCGTATACTCTTGTTTGCTTTCATATTGTAAGTATCTCGCACTCGAATTGAGTTACTTGTTACTGTGTATTAATTAATTTAATTGTACTTCCGTTCTCAATATGTCAAAGAACTTTATCCAGATCGCGTAATTCAGATGAGCTTATCTGATGTGGCTGACTGAAATGAACTGACTTAGGCTGGATTATGCCATTCTTCATCTATAGAAGAACCAGTTAACAAATGAACTTTAAGGGGATTGCTTTTTTAAAAGCGGGTCACAAAGGTAAAAACATTTTTTAAAATTGCAAATACCAACCAAAAAAAATTAAAAAAAACTGACTAAACCAGCTCCGGAACTACTTAATATTTCTGCTTCAGCATTTGAATATACTCATCCGGAATTTGTAATCCAAGCCTTTTGGCACTTTCGGCATCAGAAAATGCTTCCCGGTATTTGTCTGATTTTTCATATGCCTGCATACGGATGTAATAATTCTGACTATTGAAAGAATCTGATCCAATAGCTTTAGTTAAATCGTTGATAGCCTGGCTGTAATTTCCTAGTACAAAATAACTGTGACCCCTATTACCATATGCATCAATGAATCCGGGATCGTACCTAAGGGCAAGATCGTAATCCCTGATAGCAGAATCCGGATGATTGGTAATTCCAAAAAGGTTTCCCCGATTATTATAGTAACGTGCATTACCCGGTGATAATGAGATCGCCTTATTAAAGTCTGCCATGGCGCTGTCATATTTTCCTGCCATGCTAAAAGCAATTCCACGGTTTATGCGGGAGTCCGCATTTTCCGGCCTTAATTTAACTGCATGATTTCCATCAATTATTGCTGAATCAATTTTATTTTCTGCTCTGAACAGGTCGCATCTGTTTATCAGAGCTTCCCCAAAATCAGGTTGCAGGTTAATTGCTGCGTCAAAATTTTTTTTGGCTAACCTTAATTCATTTAACTTTTGATAGTAAGAGCCCAAATCATTATATGCTATGGGCACACGCGGATAATTTAGTATCACATTGGTCCAAAGGGTTTCACTATTCTTCCATATCCTGGTTCTTTCGCTAGCCGCATAGGAAAGGAAGAACAGCCACAAAACAAAAACAGCAGCCAGACCCGTTCTATATCGGTAAATCAATGATCCGGAATCACTCCATATTCGATCTGCAAATACTCCAATTGTGATACAAAACCCTATATAAGAAAGATAGGAATAACGATCTGCAACTAGAGCACCACCTACAGGCAATAGTTGCAACACAAGGAAAATATTCACCAGGAAAAAAGCCATTCCGAAAACCAGTCCTGAAAATTTCCTCTTCCAAAAAATGAAAAGAAACAGGGCAACTGCAAAAAGAGGTGCTGCATACACCATCCAGGAATACCATCCATCTGATTTTTCCGGATAGGGATAATAAGCTGAGAGGCTGACAGGAAGAATAAATTTAATCAGATAGCTAATTAAGCCATAAGCAGAAAACAGCAGGCGATCAGTTAAAGAGTAAAGTTTAATATCCTGCAGGGATGAGGATTCTTTCTGGGCCAGAATTGCAAGGCTTCCAAAAATAACAGAAATAATAAAAAATGGAAGCTTCTCTATCAATACCTGTTTATTGATTGGCCTTTTCCGGTACCAATCTATCAGTACCATTACTACAGGAAATGTTACGGCCTGCGCCTTGGAAAGAAGTGATAAAAGGTACAGGCATATTATGATAAGATAGCTTCTCCAATGTTTGATTCCGGCATTAGAATAGCCGATGTAAGTGAGTAAGCCGATAAGGTAAAAGAGTACATACAGCAGATCTTTCTGCGCACTAACCCATGCAACTGATTCTACGTGAAGCGGATGAATCCCAAAAATCAGTGACCCAATACAGGCTGCAATCTTTTTGCCCGTTAATAAATAGATAAAATAGAAAAGAAGCACCGAATTGAGAAGGTGCAGCAACAGACTTACAACATGATAGCCAAAGGAAGTTTCACCAAAAAAATTATATTCTACTGCCTGCACTAAAACGGTAATGGGATGATAATTTCCCATTACATATGAAGAAAATATAGTCCCTAATTGAATATTTTTTACCAGTTGATTATTCAGTACATAACCTTCATCATCCCAATTTGTAAACCCATTTTTTAATGATGAACCATATACCAGTATAACAGTGACAACAACTATTGCAATTACAATCCAATTCCTCTTTTCATTGCCTGCCCTGGGTATTTTATTTTTTTCGGATGACAGATGTCTTTTTCCATTTTTCCCTGCGGATTTGTTTTTCTTTTCAAAACTCATATAAAATCATTTCCTGGCGTCACAGATTAATTATTTACAGCGGGGACATTTAATTTTTAAAAAGAGGTACACAAACGAGAAAGTAGTCCTTATTTTCCTCTGTTTCGAACTCTTTACTACCAAGCAATTCACAGCGCTTGCGGATATTCTGCAACCCAAATTTGGTAGATACGGTTACCTTTTTTTTCTGAAGATTGTTTCGTACACAAATCTTCCTGTCGTCTATCGTAAATATTTCCACTTTCAGCGGCTGATCTTTGGAAACCACATTGTGCTTAACAGCATTTTCTATTAGCAACTGAAGTGTGAGAGGCGGAATTTTAAGGTTAATACTCACTTTTGAAACAGTTTTTTCTACCTGTAATTTCTCACCATGTCGCTGCTGCAATAAAAAAATATAGTCATTCGTAAGGTCCAGCTCATCTTTTAAAGTCACCAGGTCTACATCTTTAAAGGCGAGTAAACTTCTGAAAAAATCAGAGAGATGATCGATATAAACAAGTGCTGTTTTCGTGTTTTCTTCCACCAGAGTGGCGAGCGTATTAAAGCTGTTAAATAAGAAGTGAGGATTAATTTGTGTTTTGAGATTTTCCAGCTGAAATTCGATGCGTTCCCGGCTTAATTTTTCTTCCCGCGCACGACGCTTATCGCGCTCCTTAATAAAAAAATAAATTAGTGAAGCAACAAGAACAGAACAAGCCGCAATAAACCACCATGTTTTCCAGAATGGCGGGGTAATGGTAAAAGTATATAACCCGGTAGATGCGTCTTCAAAATTACGATGTATAGTAGCCTGAACATTAAATGTATAAGTACCGGGAGGCAGCTCCGGATAAATAGCGCGCTCATCCTTTGTTTTGATCCAGTCCAAATCATGGCCCTGGAGCATATACCTGTAGATTACCTGTGAAGGATTGGAATTCCAAAATGAATGAAAGTTAAAAGTGACATGGTTCTGGTTGTAGTTAATGATATGCAGCTTTTCAAAATCAATTGGCGCCAGCTCCACCAACACCTCCCGTATTTCAATACGTGATTCATGTGAAAAAAGCAGAGAGGGAGTGTAATATTTTAAAATCCCGTGTTTAGTCGCAATCCAGATGTTTGAGAATTGATCTTTATTGTAAGAATTGAGGTTAGGTGAAATATCGTCAAAAACAGATTTTCCGCGATAGCTCCGAACCTGGTTGGTTTTTGTTTCCAATATATCTATTGCATCATTTTCCAATATCACGATATCTCCGTTTTCATCGGTAAGAATGCCGGAAATAGCAAGGTCACTGATGCCTTCTTTTAATCCGTAGTTGGTGAATTTTTTCCCGTCAAATTTAAAAATACCATTAGAGGGGGTGCTGAACCATATGGTACCATCCAGACCTTCGGTAATGGAATAGATGGTTTTAATTTTCAGGGTATCAAATTCTTCATAGGTTACAAAAATTTTTTCGTGCATCATTTTCAATCCTCCGCCATCAGTCGCAAACCAAATACGTCCCTTGGAATCAATAAAAGTCTGGTAGATATAATTACTGTTCAGGCCACTGCCCTCGGTAAAATTTTGAAATGAAAAATCGATTTTCTTATTTAACAAAGCTTTCATTCTGCATTGCGTTACGCCCCCTAAAGTCGAAATCCAAACATTATCCTTATTTCCTGTAATCGAAAGCACGTTATCATTAGCTAACTGATCCTGTTGCGTGAATTGAAGAAAATATATGGAATGAAAGGGATTCACGAAAACTCCGGAATTAAAGGTTCCAATCCATATATTACCTTTTACATCCTGGTAGAGTGAAGTAATTACTGGTTGTTTTTCAGATTCAAGAAGCCTTACCGGCGTAACAATATCGTTACCGCCTGAGTCACAGTTCATTTTGAACAAGCCTTTTAGGGTGGAGAACCAGAGATAGGATTGATTATCGTGCATAACTACACTGATTGCTTCAGTGTTAAATGGTTTTTTTAAAGACATCCATTCAAATAGTGCAGGAAACTGATCAAGGCCTCTGTTGACTGATATGATCCAGAAATTCCCTTCATTATCCTGCTGGATATCAGAAATCTTTACATTTTCATACCCTGTAGACTGATCATATATTAAAGGGTGATAGGAATCATGCATAGAAACACTGATTAATCCCTTGCCCATAGTGCCAACCATGAGCCGGTTATAACCCTGAATGGATAATGCACTTACGGCCCCATGATTCCAGTGATGGCTGAACGGAGGAACCGTAAAAATTTTATTCTGTGGATTAAAATAGCAAACTCCCTCATCCTGCATTCCAATCCAAATATTACCTGACTGGTCTGATTCCAGGCACCTCACAATTTCATCAGGAAGTCCGTCTTTAGGAGTGTAGGTATTTAGAATAAATTTTCCACCCACAAAATTACATTGAGTAAGTCCGCCATCTGTACCCAGCCAAACCGTTCCATCCTTTGCCACTGTCATTGCATAAATCTCGTTTCCGGGAAGTCCATCATTTAACGTTATGTGTCTTCTAAACTTTTTATCCCGAACGAAGAGCCCGTTTCCGTATGTGGCTATCCATATTCTTCCGGATGGCTCCTCAATAATCCTGCTCACTGAAGCACCGTAGGAGGTATCCACTACAAAATCATTTTTCCAGGTTTTTATTGACCTGTGCCCAATAGTTCCGTCATCAAAACCAATCCATATATAAATGCTGTCGCAGAAAAGGGAAGTAACGTTCACTGAAATGGTATCTGCAGAATTCACAGGGGAAAAATCAGTGCCATCGAAACTGAAAAGGCCTCTGGTAGTACCGATCCACATTCTGCCATAATAATCCGTTGTCATTTTGTTTATCGTAACCGGCTGATAGATGGATGCCAGCTCATACTGCCGCCAGATAGAGTATTGACAAAAACCAATATTGCTAGTGGATATAAGAATAAAAAACAGGATGATGAAGCATTTAAGCGGCACTCTATAGATTTGTAGAGGGAAAATTATTAAGAATTATAAAATTGATAATAAGGTGTTGTCAGGATATGAAACAGATGAGTCATTTATCATGTTAAACCAGTTATTTAATAGGACGATTCGAAGGTTACATCTGCACCAATATCCTTTCTGAAATACTTGCCCTCGAATTTGATGATTTCCGCATTCCGCGCGGCAATCTTTACTGCATCCTTTAATTTTCTTCCAAATGCTGTTATTGTAATAACCCTTCCTCCATTGGTTTCTAAATCACCATTACTGCGGTTGCGGGTGCCTGCATGAAATACAAGACATTCGGACACATTCTGCAAACCGTCAATTAATTTTCCTTTTTCATATTCAAGAGGATAACCTCCCGAGGCAAGCACTACTGTAGCTGCGGTATATGGTAATATCTCAACACTTTTTTCAGCGAGGTTTTGATTTGCAACGGCAAGTAACAGTTCAACCAGATCAGTCTTCAACCTTGGAAGTACTACTTCTGTTTCAGGATCTCCCATCCGGCAGTTGTATTCAATGAGAAAAGGTTCTCCCGACACTATCATTAATCCGAAATATAAGAACCCTTTGTAAATTATTTTTTCCTGCTGTAGTCCATCTATTGTTGGTTTAATAATCTTCTTTTCTATCTTTTCCATTAATAGCTCATCAGCAAACGGCACCGGTGATATGGCGCCCATGCCCCCTGTATTCAAACCGGTATCGCCTTCTCCAATCCGCTTATAATCTTTTGCCGTAGGAAGGATCTTATAGTGGATACTATCTGACAATATAAATACACTCATCTCGGCCCCCTTTAAAAATTCCTCGATCACTACCTTTTTACCTGCACTGCCGAATTTTCCACCGAGCATTTGATTTAATTCCGTTTTTGCTTCGTCTATGGATTCACAAATTCTTACTCCCTTTCCTGAAGCCAACCCATCTGCCTTTAATACCATGGGGATATTTTGCTTTTCAATAAATGATAATGCATCGGCAATATTTTCCATGGAAAAAGCTTCGTAATCTGCTGTTGGAATACTGTATTTTTTCATGAATGCCTTTGCGTAATCTTTGCTTCCTTCCAACTGTGCTCCGGCTTTTGATGGGCCAATAATAGATACCGCTCGAAACACAGTACTGCTTTCAAAAAAATCATCAATACCTGCTACCAGAGGATCTTCCGGGCCTACTACGATCATATCAATGTGGTTTTGTTGCACAAAGTTTCCGATCCCTTCAAAGTCAGTGACAGCAATGGGGGTATTCGTGCCGTGTTTTTCCGTGCCTGGGTTACCGGGTGCAATAAATAGCTTAGAACATAATGGGCTTTGGCTGATCTTATATGCAAATGCATGCTCCCGGCCTCCGCTGCCAAGCAACAAAATTTTCATTCTGAATATTTAATTTGTAAAGATCAAAATTTGATGACGAATATCCGAATGGAAGCTACTCCATCTGCGAAAATCCGTAATTGAAGAAATGCAGTTGCGATATTCATAATATTGAATAATCATTGACAGGGCACAGGGAATGCTCAGTTGTAGCTACGAATATGTGAGGATATCCCAACTCATCATCGAATAACTTTACAGAAGGTCTTTGCTTCTCAATATTCCTTTCATCGTCCGCTTTCTCAAGCTTTTAATTTTCAACTTTTCTAACATTTTAATTTTTCAACTTCATCTTCAACCTTCCAACCTCACTTCCTCTGCCATACTGTCTAATTTTGTATTAGGAACGTCTTTTGACTTACTTAATCCGGAACCAAAGCCTCGGATTTTTGAATTAACTTTGTCACCCTTTATTTATTACAGTCATTCCGACGCGCCGATGTTAACAGTCCATTATAAGTTTACGCTCTGCATGACCTTTAAAAAGAATTAGCATGTTTGGATTTATCACAAAATTACTTGGCGGCAATAAATCAGAAAAAGACGTTCGCTCTGTTGAGCCGGTTGTAGGGCAAATACTGGAAGAATTTGAAAAGCTTGCTTCCGTATCTAATGATGATCTCAGAAATAAAACAGAAGTCTTCCGCAACCGTATCCGGGAACATATTGCAGACATTACTTCAGAAATAGAATCCCTTAAGGTAGAAGCAGAAAAGGAGGAAGTTTTGTTTGATGAAAAGGAAGAGCTCTATAAAAAAATTGATCAGCTCGAAAAAAACCGCGACGAGAAAATTGAAGAAGTGCTGAATGAAATTCTTCCTGAGGCATTTGCCGTCATGAAGGAAACCGCGCGGCGCTTTACTGAAAATGAAACCCTAGTGGTTACTGCAAATGATCTGGACCGCGAGTTTGCCATAAAAAAAGATTTTTTATCTATTGATGGCAATCACGCTATCTACAAAAATACGTGGTTGGTACGCGGTATACCTGTCACCTGGAAAATGGTTCATTACGATGTGCAGCTCATCGGTGGTATCGTACTGCACCAAGGAAAAATTGCCGAGATGGCAACTGGTGAAGGAAAAACGCTGGTCTCAACACTACCAGCTTATCTAAATGCTCTTACCGGCCTTGGAGTGCATATAGTGACGGTAAACGATTATCTAGCACGTCGTGATGCAGAATGGAACGGTCCTCTGCTTCAATTCTTAGGAATTACCGTCGACTGCATTGACAACTATCAGCCTCATACGGCAGAACGCCGCGCTGCTTATAATTGCGATATTACGTATGGAACCAATAATGAATTTGGCTTCGATTATCTGCGCGATAACATGTCGCGCTCGAAGGAAGAACTGGTACAGCGCAAGCTGCATTATGCTATGGTAGATGAAGTGGACTCTGTGCTGATTGACGATGCGCGAACACCGCTTATTATTTCAGGCCCTGTTCCCAAAGGAGAAGACCAGGAATTTCAGCAAATGAAGCCACGGGTGATGAAGCTGGTAGAGGCTCAGAAGCGTGCGGTGAATGGTTTTCTGAATGATGCAAAGAAATTAATTGAAGCGGGAAAAGCAGGAGCTACCGACGGAGGGTTAGCCTTGTTACGTGCTCACCGCGGCTTGCCAAAATATGGTAACCTCATTAAGTACATGAGCGAAGAAGGCAATAAGGCGGTGATGTTGAAGTCCGAATCATACCACCTTTCCGATAACCAGAAAGAAATGCCTAAGGCCGATGCAGAGCTCTACTTCACCATTGATGAAAAAAACAACCAGGTAGATATCACTGAAAAAGGCATTGAGCTGATTACCGAATCCGGCGAGGACAAAAGCTTTTTTGTGATGCCTGATGTGGGTGCACAGGTTGCCGAGATTGAAAAGATGGAAATTCCTCCGCAGGAGAAACTTCAAAATAAGGATTCATTGATGCAGGACTTCGCCATCAAGAGCGAACGCATTCACACCGTACAGCAACTGTTAAAAGCATATGCGCTCTTTGAAAAAGATGTGGAATATGTGGTGATGGATGGAAAAGTGAAGATCGTGGACGAGCAAACCGGCCGTATCCTGGAAGGCAGAAGATATTCGGATGGATTGCACCAGGCAATCGAAGCAAAGGAAAATGTAAAGGTGGAAGCAGCTACACAAACATTTGCTACTGTCACCCTTCAGAATTATTTCCGCATGTACCATAAGCTTTCCGGGATGACAGGAACTGCGGAAACAGAAGCCGGCGAATTCTGGTCTATCTATAAGCTGGATGTAGTGGTTATTCCTACTAATGTTCCGATGATCCGGAAAGATGAGCAGGACCTGGTTTATAAAACCAAGCGCGAAAAATACAATGCAGCTATAGATGAAATAGTGAAGCTGAGCAAAGCAGGAAGGCCCGTATTGGTGGGCACAACCTCTGTAGAGGTTTCGGAGCTGTTAAGCCGTATGCTCAAATTCAAAAATATTAAGCATAATGTATTGAATGCAAAACAACACCAGCGCGAAGCAGAGATAGTGGCAGAAGCAGGATTGACCAGCGGGGTAACGATTGCAACGAATATGGCCGGGCGGGGTACGGATATCAAGCTTGGTTCAGGGGTAAAAGATGCCGGTGGCCTCGCTATAGTGGGCACAGAACGCCACGAAGCCCGCCGTGTTGATCGCCAGTTGCGCGGCCGTGCTGGGAGACAAGGCGATCCGGGAACAACTGAGTTTTTTGTTTCATTGGAAGATGATCTGATGCGCCTTTTTGGAAGTGATCGTATTGCCGGCATGATGGATAGGTTTGGCTATAAAGAAGGAGAAGTGATTCAGCATGCCATGATCACTAAATCTATTGAGCGGGCGCAGCGAAAGGTGGAGGAAAATAACTTCGGAATACGCAAGCGCTTGCTGGAATATGATGATGTGATGAATGCGCAAAGAGAGGTTATATACAAGAAGCGTCGCCACGCTTTATTTGGTGAACGTCTTTCCTACGATCTCTACAATATGATCTATGATTTGTGCGAAGACATAGTAAGCCAATACCAGCAATCAAACGATTATGAAGGATTCAAGCTGGATGTAATCCGCTACCTGTCTACAGATACCCAAATCACTGACACCGATTTTAAAGGAAAGAAAATAAACGAATTAACCCAGCAGTTGTACGATGAGGCCACGGAGGTTTACAAGCGTAAGATGCAGCACCTGGGTGAAGCAGTTCATCCGGTTATAAAAGATGTTTACTTGAACCGTGCTGACACTATTGAAAATATAGTGGTTCCCTTTACGGATGGAAGCAGAGGTATACAAATCATAGCCAACCTGAAAAAATCTTACGAAACAGAAAGCCGCGAAGTGGTCCATGCATTTGAACGCAGCGTTACCCTTTCTTTTATTGATGAAGCCTGGAAAGAGCACCTTCGCCAGCTTGATGATCTTAAACAGTCTGTTCAGAATGCAGTCTATGAACAAAAAGACCCCCTGCTTATTTATAAGTTTGAAGCATTTGAGCTTTTTAAGAAAATTGTGGGTGAGATAAACCGGGATGTAATCTCATTTTTATTCAAAGCAAATCTTCCTATTCAGCAGGGCAGCCAGTTGAACCAGGCGCGCCAGTTAGAAAAAACGGATTACAGCCGCATGCGCGAAGGCCGCGGTGCCATAGCTGCCAGTGCTTCTCAGAGAATGAATGGAAATGGAAATTCTAATGGAAACGGTGAAGGCCATGAGCAAGAGGCACCAAAAAAACTGGAACCCATTCGTGTAGGTCCCAAAGTAGGTAGAAACGATCCTTGCCCTTGCGGCAGTGGAAAAAAATATAAAAATTGTCATGGAAAAGAAGCGTGAGCAAAGTGCAGTCCGGAATCTTGAAGGCGGAGATATAGCATCAAAGATCGATTACACCTTATTAAGGCAGGATACTACCCTGAAGCAGATAAAAAAGCTTTGCGACGAGGCATTAAGCCACCATTTCGCCTCGGTTTGCGTTCCTCCTTATTTTGTGCGTAATGCCTTTCAGTTCTTAGAAGATTCTAAAATTAAAATTGCCACGGTTATCGGCTTTCCTTTAGGGTACTGCACTTCCTTTATTAAAGTGGAAGAAGCAAAGAAAGCGATGGACGACGGAGCAAGTGAGCTGGATGTGGTGATGAACCTGGCAGCTTTTTTCTCTGGAAATGATAATGATGTTTTGCAGGAGCTGCAGAGTATCACCACGCTCGCACACCTAAAAAGCAAAATGGTAAAGCTGATCATAGAAACCGGCCTACTTGCCGATGATGATGTAAAGCGTGCGTGTAAACTGGCTGTGAAAGCAGATGTTGATTTCGTAAAGACATCCACGGGATTTAACGGTGAAGGAGCTTCTATAGAAGTGATAGAGAAGATTCGGGATCTTCTTCCCAAGAAAATGAAGATTAAAGCATCGGGTGGAATAAAAACCAGGGAACAGGTAATCGCTTTCTTAAAAGCAGGGGCAGACCGTATCGGTACTTCCTCTGCAGTGGAAATTATGGAATCAGTGACAGCAGAATAAACGTCAAACTTTCTCTGAAATAATTAATTGATAAAATTAGTTTTTCTTCTAAGTTTATTACTTCCCTGCCTTGCATTTGCGCAGGCCGGTGAGGTTACTATAGTTCAGGATTCAGGTGTGCAAAAGGCAGTCGACCTCTATGGCCAGTTTGCAAAGGATAAAAGAAGTGTAAGTGGCTTTCGCATACAGATCGTGGCGGACCAGCATCGTCAAACAGTTATGGATCAGAAACTACGGTTTGAACAGCTTTATCCCGGTGTGAATACTTATTTCAACTACCAGCCGCCTCAGTTCAAATTACGGGTGGGCAATTTTATTTCCCGCGAAGAAGCAAACAGTTTCCTGCAACAGGTGAAAGATGATTTCCCGATGGCCTTTTTAGTGCCCGATAAAGTAATAGTAAAGGGCGTTGGCTGGTGAATCTGTTTATTACTGATAATAGACCATGCCACTGTATTCATGATCCCCCATCTTTAATTGAATGAAATACAATCCTTTCGGAACAGCGGCATCGAAGTTGATCGCGGTCTTTAAGATGCCATTGCTAACCGTTATTTGCCTGCCTGAAATAATTTTTCCCATAGGATTGATGATTTCCAGAATCCCTGAGGTTACCCCAGTTTGAGTTTGCAATTGAACGGTAAAGGAACTACTGGTAATCGTTGGGAAGATGGCAAAGCCGTGGTCAACAGCAGATTCTTTTAACGAAGAGTAATTAGAAGCATTTTCGCTGCCCCTTTGATTATCAAATTCTGCCGGTTCGAGACGTATGACCCAGTAATCATCATATCCCTGATTTCCGGTGACGTCTCCATCAGCAGATGTTGAAGAGCCCCCTACAACAATATCCCCTTTATTTGCCTGAACTACAGAAGCCACCTCATCCTGCGAGCTTCCTCCGAGTGATACTTGTCCTTCCAATTTACCCCGAGTGCTTATTTTAATTACCCAAAAATCATCAGATCCGTGATTACCAGTCACCTCTCCATCATTTGATTCGCTGAGTCCTGCCACTATATACCCACCGTCCTTAGCCTGAATGATGCTATTCGCACGATCATCTTCACTGCCACCATAAGATTTCTGCCATTGCAGATTACCGATGCTATCAAGCTTCGCTAACCAGTAATCAAAGCCACCAAAATTTTTTCTTACATCGCCCGTAAATGAATTGCTGTAGCCTGCAACTAAATAGCCTTTATCGGAGGATTGAATAATATCTCGTCCCCAGTCATCTCCTGATCCTCCAAGAGATTTTTCCCATTCTAAAATACCTTCCGGGCTTAGTTTTACTACCCAATAGTCTAGTTGTAAAGTGCATTTCTGTCATCGTGATGATCGGAAATATCTCCGTCTGTTGAGGAAGATAATCCTGCAATAATATACCCTCCATCTGTAGTTTGTTTAATTGAATTAGGAAAATCAAATCCAGAACCACCAAATGATTTTTGCCATTGAATATTGCCGAATGAATTAAGCTTTACTACCCAATAGTCATAGTCGCCGTGATTGCCGGTAACATCTCCATCAACTGAATTCGAATATCCAGTTGTAATGTAACCCCCGTCATTAGTTTGCTGAATGGAAAAAGCATCTTCATATCCGCTGCCTCCCAAGGTTTTATTCCATTCCATTTTTCCATCACTATCCACTTTTATGATCCAAAAATCCGAATTACCATGATTAAATAAAATATCACCATCATTAGAAAAGGTGTATCCTGCGATAATATATCCTCTGTCAACTGTTTTCTGAACTGAAGTTCCTCCATCGTATATTGAGCCTCCATAGGATTTCTGCCACTGCAGTTTTCCGTTCGCGGTTATCTTTGCAATCCATGCATCGCCGTTGTCATGAGTGCCCGTAACATCACCATCTTTTGAATCCGAAATACCGCAAGTTATAAATCCATCATTGCTATCCTGAGTGATATCTAGCAAGATATCATCACCACTGCCACCATAAGTCTTCTCCCACCTTATATCGGGAATTTGTGCCGAGCTAATTATCTGAAAATGGATAGAAACCAAAATAAACAAAATATACATTTTCATGATCATAAATTTGACTAAACTGTTTTCCTCAGCTACTTATTTAGCTGTGATAGAATTTTTCAACGTAATGCTGATTACCGACTTTTACCCTTATATAATACATTCCTTTTGGAATACCGGCATCTAAATGCATTGGAGCCTGAAGCCTGCCATCGGTGATTTTAATTCTTTTGCTTACTATAAGTTGTCCAAGCGGGTTTATGATTTCAATGATGGCAGATGTTGCATCATTCGGCGTTTGTAATCGAATATTGAGGGAGGTATTGGTGATGGCGGGGGAGACAGAAAAAAAAGAGCTATTGAAAGCAAAAGTTTCTTTTAATGTCGAGTAATCACCGTTATTAAAAGCGATTTCATTATCGCTTTGACTGTCCAATTCTTCCGGTTCGAGACGTACTATCCAGTAATCATAATATCCATGGTTGTCCGTCACGTCGCCATCAGTAGATGCAGCCGAACCACCCACGACTATGTTTCCGTTATTTGCCTGAACTACAGACGACAATTCGTCCTGGCTACTGCCTCCAAGGGACATCTGCCCTTCAAGTTTCCCCCTCTCACTAATCTTTATTATCCAATAATCATCTGATCCGTGGTTACCAGTCACCTCTCCATCGTTTGATTCGCTGAATCCAGCTACTATATATCCTCCATCTTTTGCCTGGATAATTCGATTAGCAAAATCGTCATTGCTACCACCATAAGATTTCTGCCATTGCAGGTTACCGATGCTGTCGAGCTTTGATATCCAATAATCCAGACCTCCAAAATTTTTTCTCACGTCGCCTGTAAAGGAATTGCTGTAGCCAGCTACCACATAACCTTTATCGGGTGTTTGAATAATATCTCTGCCCCAGTCATCTCCTGATCCTCCAAGAGATTTTTCCCATTTGATTTTTCCGTCTGAATTTAGCTTTATTACCCAGTAATCGTTATTATAAATTGCATTCCTATCATCGTGATGATCAGAAACATCGCCGTCTGTAGAAGTGGACAGCCCTGCAATGATATATCCACCCTCTGCGGTCTGCCTGATGGAATTTGGGAAATCAGTGCCTGAACCACCAAATGATTTTTCCCACTCCATAAAACCCGCCGGGTTAAGCTTCACTACCCAATAGTCATAGTCGCCGTGGTTGCCGGTAACATCTCCATCAACTGAATTCGAATATCCCGTTGTTATGTAACCCCCGTCATAAGTTTGCTGAATGGAAAATGCTTCATCTACACCACTTCCACCTAACGACCTTTGCCACTGAATATTTCCAAAGCTATCAATTTTCACAATCCAAAAATCAAGACTATTATGATTATCCGTAACATCTCCATCATTTGAATCGCTCGTTCCTGCAATTATATATCCTTGGTCGCTGGTTTTATGAACTGAAAAAGCACTTTCATAACCAGAACCACCTAAGGATTTCTGCCAAATTAATTTTCCTTGCATATCTAACTTCAATATCCAGAAATCACCATTTCCATGACTTTGAGTTACATCGCCATCTTCGGAATACGCTAAACCAGCAGCAATAAATCCACCATCATTAGTAGTATCAATTGAATATAGATCATCCGAATTACTTCCTCCATATGAATTTTCCCAACTTATTTGAGGAATTTGTGAGAAAGCAATTAAATGATAGGAACCATATATAACTATGAATATTATTGATTTTATCATAAAACAAGTATTTCTTAAAGATAGCATTCTGATAAGTAATTTTGTCCCAGGCAACAACCAATTTTGAAATTTTTATTACTTGAAAGTGACTCATAGAGCTAAAAACTCCTTCCTAGATTAATGCAAGAAAAAAGTTAATGGTTAATAAAGAGCGCGTAAAAGAGTTATCGGCAAAAATCAAAGAGGAAATCATCTCCATTCGCCGCCACCTCCATGCCCATCCTGAATTGTCTTTTCAGGAAATAGAAACGGCCAAGTTTATTTCTTCAAAACTTTCAGCATGGAACATTGAACATCAGACCGGCATTGGAGGTAATGGAATTGTTGCACTCATCAAGGGGAGAAATCCTGGAAAGAAAACGATAGCACTTCGTGCCGACATGGATGCACTTCCCATTACGGAAAAAAATGAAGTAGAATATAAATCTCAACATAACGGGATCATGCATGCCTGCGGTCACGATGTTCATTCAGCATCATTGCTCGGTACTGCAAAAATTTTAAATGATTTAAAGAATGAATTTGAAGGAACCATTAAGCTGATCTTTCAGCCTGCAGAAGAAAAGCTGCCCGGCGGAGCATCAATAATGATTAATGATGGAGTACTTGAAAATCCAAAACCAGACGTAATAATTGCACAGCATGTATTCACCCCTTTGCATGTTGGAACTGCAGGCTTTCGTCCTGGAAAATATATGGCATCAGCAGATGAAATTTATATTACGGTAAAAGGTAAAGGAGGTCATGCCGCGGATCCGGCCCTTGTTATAAATCCAATCTTTATTGCTGCAAGACTATTGTCTGAGCTTGAAGAATTAATGCAGCAGTTGTCAACTTCCGAAATTCCTACTGTTCTTAACTTTGGAAAGGTAATTGGCGCAGGTGCCACCAATGTAATTCCGGACGAAGTAACAATTGATGGTACGCTGCGAACACTCGATGAAGCCTGGCGTGAAACAGTGCATCATAATCTGAAAGAGCTGATTCAAAACTTTTCTGAAAAGGACAAGACCATAGTTCTTTTACGGATGGATAAAGGATACCCCTGCCTCATTAATGATAAGGTGATCACTTCTGAGGCAAGGTCATTTGCGGAGGATTATCTGGGAAAGGAAAATGTGAAGGATCTTGATATCAGAATGGCATCGGAAGATTTTGCCTTTTTTTCCCAGGCAATTCCTGCATGCTTTTACCGTATTGGTACCGGAAATCCTGAAAAGAACATTACATCCGGTGTGCATACACCTGTCTTCAATATTGATGAGGATGCACTTGAAATTTCGACCGGCTTAATGGCATGGATCGCATTAAATTTATTGCTGAATTAACAGACTTTTAAGCTACTGCTATAATAGTAATTTTTATAACAGAAATGGTTAACCTATTGTGTTAATATTCAGGATTTTTATTATTAAATAACCGTTTCATTCTATATTCTTTATAGGATAATTTCTTTACCTTGTGCCACTTGATAAAAAATAGTTGGAACGTTTGCCTGACGTGATTTCGAAACAGTAAACTTTGTTTCGGTGCAACAACCTGAGAATGCAGAATTACTATATCTTTGCGGGCTTTTAAAGCAAAATCCTCATACATTTTTTTTTAACCAATATTAAATCAATAAAAATTAAACAATGGCTGAAGTAAAATACATTATTCCTCACGGTCACACTATAACTAAGGAAAACCGCCAGGAACTTAAAGGTCACAAGTCCTGCATTCTCTGGTATACGGGCCTTTCCGGCTCCGGTAAATCTACGCTCGCGAATAAGGTGGAGGAGAAAATGTTTGAAATGGGACTTCATACTTATATTCTCGATGGAGACAATGTAAGGATGGGCTTAAATAAAGGGTTGGGATTTTCCGAAGAAGACCGTAAAGAAAATATCCGCCGCATCGGGGAAGTATCGAAACTGTTTGTGGACGCAGGAATAATTGTTGGCACTGCCTTTATCTCCCCTTTTCGCTCCGACCGTGATATGGTGCGCAGTATTGTAAAAGAGGGTGAGTTTGTTGAAATTTTTATTGATGCCCCGCTTGATGTATGCGAGAAGCGCGACCCGAAAGGACTCTATAAAAAAGCGCGCTCAGGAGAAATAAAGCAATTTACCGGTATTGATTCTCCGTATGAAGCTCCTGAAAAAGCCGAAATGGTAGTTAAAACCGGAGAGAAATCTCTGGAAGAATGTGCTGCAGATGTTATCAACTGGCTTACGGCAAATAATTATATTCCAGCCGAAGATTAATTTTTTTAATTTAATATAAAAGTAACAAACATGAATCAACCTCACGGGGGAACGCTTGTGAACCGTTATGCCACGGATAAACGCAGGGATGAATTAGAAAAAAATATGGCGTCAAAATTCCAGCTTACTATTGAAGACCGGTATGGTGCAGATGTAGAGATGATCGCGATCGGAGCATTTAGCCCTCTTACCGGATTTATGGGTAAAGCAGATTCCGAATCTGTAATTGAAAATATGGAACTGACCAATGGACTTTCATGGGGAATACCCATTCTGCTTCCTGCGGGAGATAAATTTGATCAGTTGCGCGAAGGAGAAGAAATTGCTTTGCTGGACAAAACCGGCCGTACCCTTGCCATTATGATGGTTAATGAAAAATTTGAGCTGAACCTCGATACGCTCTGTCAGAAATGTTTCAAAACTACAGACGATAAACATCCCGGCGTTAAAGCAATTCTTAACGGTGGAAACAAATTTATTGCAGGCGACCTGGAGATGGTTAACCGTCCTTTAAGGAATGAAACAATCGATGAAAAATACTACCTGGATCCTTCCGAGACACGTGCTGAATTTGAAAAGCGTAACTGGAAAACTATTGTTGCCTTTCAGACAAGAAACCCTATTCACCGTGCGCATGAATACCTGATCAAATGCGCCCAGGAAATTGTGGATGGAGCTTTGATACACCCAATTGTCGGTGAAACAAAATCAGATGACATTCCAGCACCCGTGCGTATGAAATGTTACGAAGCATTAATCTCTAATTATTTTAATAGTAATAATACGATGCTGAGTGTATTGCCTACTGCCATGCGATATGCAGGGCCTCGCGAGGCAATTAACCACACTGTAATAAGGAAAAACTACGGCTGCACACACATGATTATTGGCCGTGACCACGCCGGTGTTGGAACCTATTATGGTACCTATGAAGCACAGGAGATGATGGATAAGGTGGCCGATAAAATTGGTATGCAGATCCTGAAATTCGAAAACACCTTCTGGTGCATCAATACAGAAAGCATGGCATCCAGCAAAACAGCTCCCAAAGACCCTGAGATGGTTTCCCTCAGCGGAACTAAAGTGCGTGAGATGCTGCGCGATGGGCAGCGTCCTCCTAAAGAGTTTTCCCGCCCTGAAGTAGCAGATATTCTTATTGAATGGGCAACAGCGAATGCAGCGGTGAGCGTATAAGGGCTGACTTAATTAAAATGCAGAAGCCGTCTCTTAATGGAGGCGGCTTTTTTAGTTTTTAACCTTTAGCATTTCTGCTTTTATTCTACAATATTCCAGGTTTTTAAATTTTTAATTTTAATAAAATGTTAACCATGAAAATATTTCCTTTGATTCTCCTCCATATATTGGGATAACCATTTATTCTCTCTATGCTAAGTCTCAAGTTCTGTCACTCATTTGTGATCTGGACACCACTCCTATGATAGCCAATCCTTTCAATTAAAAGTAATTCTTCGGGACTTTTGTTTACGATCTCTTCATTTCAAATATGAAGGCAATATTTCACAACATATTCATAACGACCTTAGGTAAATTACTTCTGGGAAAAAATCTTTACCCTGGTTTCTATCTTTTAAACCTTATTAAAAACATCAAGATTCTGCACGAGAATAAAGTCGTTAAAAAATAAGAGATTAGGCAACGTCTGCTTAAGCACAATCATATTTACAAAATGTTACAATTCTTTATCCCTTTGACCATTGTTGGATCCAGTTTTTTCAATTCAGCAGCAATTAAACTTTACCTTCCATATACTGTCAATAGATAATCGGTTACATATCCTTTTAAATTTTATTTCTATGAAAAAAAATATACTTTTTATTTTCCTTTTTTTTTTTAAAGAATTATGCTTTCATCCCGCTCAGGCACAAATAAAAAACCTTAACTTTCATAGCCCATGTGGTTTTATAGAAAATAAAGGACAGGTTACAGATCAGAATGGTAATAAAAGAGATGATGTTAAATTTATTTATTCCAGCGGTTCGTTTAAGCTTATTCTTCGTAGCGATGGTTACAGTTATCAGTGGTCGCAGGTTATTCCGGCTGGGAACGATAACTCTGAATCCGGACAAAATAAATTACAACAAGATGAAGATGATCTTCCCGATCTCCCCATCAATATAATAAGTAATCGCATAGATGTACAATTCACTGCCTGCAGCTCTACTGCCACAATAGAAGGATCAGATCCACTTAATTTTTATACCAACTATTTTAATAACAATACTGGCTTATCCGGCATTAAAAAAGTGAAAAGTTTCAGCAGTGTTGTTTACAAAGATATTTACAAGGATATAGATCTTATATTTTCGTTAATACCAAATAAGCAAGGTGACTTTAAACCAGAGTATAAATTTATAATTCATCCTGCTGCTGATATAAGAGACATTGCTCTTTCATTCAATGGTGAAAAAAGTCTCTTTCTCGATGCCAATGACGAATTGCAGGCGCATGCTGATTTAGGCTTTGTGAAAGAAACGTGCCCGGCTATCCTATCAGGCGATGGGAATTTTTTCCAGCGTGGAAAATTTATTTTGAAAGGAAACACTCTCTCATTTGCAGATGTAAAGCGCAATCAAGATCAGTTAGTTATAATTGATCCGTTGATAGAATGGGGATCCTATTATGGCGGATACGAAAAAGATGTACCTGATGAACTTGCGTACGATGGCAGGCAGCACCTCTATCTTACGGGCCGCACGCATTCCTCTTCAATGATTGCTACCAGCGGCACGCATCAAGCCATTTATAGCGGAGGTGATGACGTGCCTCTCATTAAGCTGGATGAACAGGGTAATATTTTATGGGGCACCTATTACGGTGGAAAAGGCAATGATGTGGCTTTTGCCATTACAACGGATACCATAGGAAACATTTTTCTTGGCGGCCGAACGGAAAGTATTACAGGTATTGCTACCGATAGTGCAGTGATCGATACTTTTTCAGGAGGTTTCTTTGATGTGTTTATAGCGAAGTTCGATTCCTCCGGCAACCTGCTTTACGGAACTTATATGGGTGGCGATCTGAAGGATGAAGTTCAGGAACTGGCAACCAACACACATGGTGACCTTTATGTGAGTGGCTATACGGAAAGTTTATACGGTATTGCTACTCCAGGCGCTTATAAAACAAATGGCAATACTGATGGAAAAATATTCCTAATGAGATGGACCAACGACATGCACCTTTTATGGGGCACATATTATGGCGGGAACGGACGCGACAGGGGTCACGGCGTATGCGAGGATAAGTTCGGACACGTGTACCAGGTGGGAACCGTTGGCAGCAAAGACAGTGTAGCAACAACCGGCGCTTTTCAAACATCGATAGGTGGTAAGCTCGATGGCTTTCTTGCTTCCTGGACACCGGATGGAAATCTGCGATGGGCAACCTATTACGGGGGCGAATTCGACGAGCGGCTGCGGGATGTAAAAACGGATAATGATGGAAATATTTATTTCGTCGGGCAAACAGAAAGTAACCACAGTATTGCCACCCCTGGTGTATTTAAAGAAACTTTTTCAGCAACGGAAAATACTGACCGCGATGGCCTGATTGCTAAGTTTGATTCTTTCGGCAACCGCATCTGGGGTACCTATTACGGTGGAGAATACATAGAGCAGCCGCGATCGCTTAGGGTGCCTCCAACAGGGGCTCCCATATATATCAGCGGTGTAACTAAAAGTGAAAAAGGGTTGGCAACACCCGGTGCCTACAATGTGGACTTGGGTGGATTCAATGATGCTTTTATGGCAATCATTAACCATGACGCAACCCAGTTATTGTACTCGACCTACTATGGTGGAAAAGGGTCAGAATCTCTTAATGCCGGCGGTTGGTACGGACCGCCTCTTACAATTGATGAAAATGAAAATGTCTTCCTTTCGTCTGCAACAAGAAGTGCTGACAGCATTGCCACAGCCGGCTCTTACCGGGATACCATTTTAACTACCGATGAATATGATTTTTTTGTTGCAAAATTTAATAATACCTGCAGTGATGCCTGGGAAAATAATAATGACATTGCACATGCTCCTAAAATTCCCCTGGATCCGCGTTCAGGGCAGGCAACCATCCATGGGGAAATAAAAGATTCTTCTGATAAGGATTATTTTAAAATTACACTAGGGCAAAATTACAGGCAGTTAGTTTTATCATTGAGCGAATTGCCCATTGACGCAGATTTATTTGTGTACGACGGAACAGGAAATGAATTGGCTTCAGCCCAAAATGTTCAAAATATAAGTGAACAGATTACACTTAATACTGCAGACAGTGGCATCTATTATATACTTGTAAAAGCAGGCAATACACCGGACACGGCCAACAATGATTGCTACAAGCTTAATATAACAGCCAGCAATGACATTCCCCTTGCCATAACCCCGCTTAGCAGTGAAGAACATTTTACATTGTATCCGAACCCGGCCAATAAAGCTACCGTCCTTCAATTACAATGTGACCAGTTAGGATTTTATTCCATACAAATTACGGACCTGCTGGGAAAAGTTTCCCAATTGAAAACAGTGAAAATGGAAATGGGAAGGAATAATATTGCCCTTGATTTAACGGGTTATGCTTCCGGTATTTATGAGGTTAGTATTTCCGGGAATGGATTACATGCGAAGCAAACATTAGCAATTCAATAATTTTATATGGGCTGATTGTAAATCTGAAATAAGCTATTCCATCTGATTAAAATCTTTAGTCATCACTAATATAATAAATCATAAAATGTATTTTCAAGTTAAATTATAGAATTTATGAAAACAAGTACTTTCTTTTTACTGATGATTTATTTCCTGATACAGTTTTCTGCTGCTCAGCCAGTGGCTCAAAATCTTTACAATCACAATCCCTATGGCTTTACAGAAAACAAGGGTCAGATCCGTGATCAGAATGGGGATGTAAGAAATGATGTAAGGTTTATTTTTTCCGATGGCTGCTTTAAAATAATTCTTCGTGATAACGGTTTTAGCTATGAGTGGTCAAAGGCAGTTCCGTCAATTTCAAATGGTGCTGAATCAGGTCAGCTTGATCAGGATGATGATGAAGAAATGAATGAAATTCCTGAAAACATCAACGCGAATCGTATTGATATTACACTTAACAATTGTAACAAGGGTATTTTAATTTCAGGTAGTGACCCTTTATCTTTTTATACTAATTATTTTAATGGCTACACTGGTCCGAAAGGTATTCGGCGCGTGCATTGTTTTAATGAGGTAACCTACCAGAATATTTACAATGGGATTGATCTCGTTTTCTCACTTATAAAAAATGGCGCTGGACCAATCCGGCCTGAATATAAATTTATTATTCATGAAGGCGGAAACAGCAATAAGATTTCACTTTCATACAGCGGTGAAAAACTGTTCTCTTTAAATAAAGACGGTTCCCTGCAAAGTAATGCCGATTTAGGTTTTGTAAAAGAATCCAATCCTGTTATCCAGTCAACCGATGGAGGATTTATTGAAACAGGAAAATTTATAGTAAAAGGAAGCAATGTATCCTTTGCGCCAATAAAATCAACTCTGGCTCAGGAATTTATTATTGATCCAACAATAGAATGGGGATCCTATTATGGCGGAAACGGACGGGATGTTCCCGATGAGCTTGCCTATGATGGCAAGCAACACATTTACCTAACCGGCCGTACTCAATCAACAGATATGATTGCCACCAAGGGTACCTATCAAACAAGCTATGCAGGGCGCGATGATGTGCCGCTCATTAAAATTGACGAACAGGATAATGTGGTATGGGGAACCTATTACGGTGGCAAAAATAACGATGTTTCCTGGGCCATTACTACGGATTCCACGGGCAATATATTCCTTGGTGGCAGAACAGTAAGTGCATCGGGTATTGCCACAAAAGATGCTGTGATAGATACTGTTTCAGGCGGATATTTTGATGTATTTATTGCCAAGTTCAGTCCGGAGGGAGATTTATTATATGGTACTTACATGGGTGGAGATTTAAAAGATGAGGTTCAGGGAATGGCAACGGACATTGAAGGTAACCTGTATGTGAGCGGCTATACAGAAAGCTTGTATGGCATTGCCACTCCGGGTGCTTTTAAAACTACTGGTGATACCACCGGTGAAATCTTTTTAATGAAATGGAATAATAAGATGAAGTTGCTCTGGAGCACTTATTATGGGGGTGAGGGCCGTGATCGCGGCCATGGTGTGAACGTGGATAAATTCGGACAAGTCTATCAAACAGGAACGGCGGACAGTAAACAAAATATTGCTACTCCCGGAAGTTTTCAACCAACAAAAGGTGGCGCCCTTGACGGATTTCTTATTCGCTGGACTACGGGCGGACAGCCAGTTTGGAGCACTTACTATGGCGGCGAAGCAGATGAGCACTGCCGAGATGTAAAATCCGACGATGATGGCAATGCTTACTTTGTCTGTCAAACAAAAAGCACTTCAAATATTGCAACTCCAGGTACTTTTAAAGATTCTTTCATTGGTGAGGAAGACGGAGATAAAGATGCAGCCATTGTAAAGTTTGACTCTTCAGGAAAAAGAATATGGGGAACCTATTTTGGAGGAAACTTTATTGAGATGCCGCGCTCGCTGCGTGTTCCTCCTACAGGGGCGCCGGTGTACATTAGCGGTCTCACAAAAAGTAATTCAGGATTAGCGACCGATGAAGCTTATAATGTGGACCTTGGCGGCCATAACGATGCCTTTTTTGCAGTGATCAACCAAGATGCAAGCCAGCTAATGTACTCCACCTATTATGGAGGCAAAGGAACTGAGTCCATCAATTCCGGCGGATGGTATGGACCATCTATGGAGCTCGATGAAAACGAAAATGTCTTTCTTTCCTCTGCAACAAAAAGCCCGGACAGCATTGCTACACCGGGTGCTTATCGCGATACCATATTAACCACAAATGAATTTGATTTCTTCATTGCAAAATTTAATAATAGCTGCAGCGATCCGTGGGAAAACAATTACAACTTCACACATGCACCGAAAATTCCTCTGGATCCCCTGACTCAGACTGCAAAATTACATGGTCAAATTATTACCGGTTCGGATAAGGATTATTTCAAGTTTGAACTAGACAAAAAGTTTTCCTCGCTCACCGTTTCCTTATTTGATTTGCCTTTTAACGGTGATTTATTTTTGTATGATGAAGACAAAAATCAGCTTGCCACTTCCCAGCTTCCGCAACATTCTAATGAAAGTATAACGATTACGAATGCAACGAAAGGAACTTATTATGTCCTTGTAAAAGATCACGACACGGCCGGAATAAATAATGCAGAGTGCTATCAATTAGCGATATCTGTGAGTGATGCTTCTCCAAAATTGATGCTTGATGCGGAAGAGGCAAATTTTACATTAAGTCCCAATCCGGCGCATGAATTCACTACGCTCCATTTCCAGTGTAAACATGCGGAAACCTATAACATAGAAATTATCAACGCCACAGGAATACCGGTTCAGTCAAAAAAAGCTGAGATGAAAGAAGGATTAAATACTGTTAAAATAACATTGACATCATTAGCTTCAGGAATCTACCACTTAAAAATTTCTGGCAAGGGCGAACAATGGTTGCAGGAATTGGTGATTCAATAAGGAAGTATTACAGTCTTCGATGTCTCAGGCTTGCCACAGTTCCGTGCTAACCCACAAGTTTTTAGGGTCAACCTGAAAACTCAAAAGGCTTATCTATGAAGGATTTCACAATGGGATGTGGAAAATGAAAAGCCCCAAAACGCAGATAAGCATGCAATTTTGGGGCAGATCAATTTGCACTTCAAATGT
>JACDDS010000017.1 GCA_013816805.1 Chitinophagales bacterium
GTTACGCTGTAAGTTATAGTCGTGATACCTGCGCTAACGCCTGTTACGACACCTGTTGTGCTAACAGTAGCAGCACTTGTGTTGCTGCTGGTCCATGTTCCACCTGCATCTCCATTACTGGTTAAGGTAGTCGTTGTTCCCGGGCAAACAGAAGAAGCACCGCTGATCGTGCCTGCATTGGCACTCGGATTGACGGTTACTGATTTCGTTGCAGAAGCTGTTCCGCAGGTATTGGTTACACTATAGGTTATAGTAGCATTGCCTGCACTCACACCGGTTACCACGCCGTTTGCATCTACGGTAGCTGCTGCGGTATTATTACTGGACCATGTTCCGCCTGCATCACCATTACTGGTTAAGGTAGTCGTTGTTCCGGGACAAACTGAAGAAGCACCGCTGATAGTGCCTGCATTTGCATTTGGATTAACGGTTACTGATTTTGTTGCACTTGCCGATCCGCAACTGCTGTTTACCTGGTAGGTTATAGTAGCGCTTCCTGCTCCTACGCCGGTTACTACACCGTTAGCATCTACGGTAGCTGCTGCGGTATTGTCACTGGTCCAGGTTCCGCCGCCGTCTCCGTTACTGGTTAAGGTGATCGTTGTTCCCACGCATACCGAAGAAGCACCGCTGATAGTCCCTGCATTGGCACTTGGGTTCACCGTTACTGATTTCGTTGCAGAAGCCGTTCCGCAGGTATTGGTTACACTATAAGTTATAGTGGTTGTACCTGCACTAACTCCTGTCACCACGCCTGTTGCACTAACAGTAGCAGCACTTGTGTTGCTGCTGGTCCAGGTTCCGCCGGCATCACCGCTGCTGGTTAAGGCAGTCGTTGATCCGGTACAAACTGATCCGGCACCGCTAATGGTACCGGCGTTAGCATTTGGATTAACGGTTATTGATTTCGTTGCAGTAGCGGTTCCGCAGGTATTGGTTACACTATAGGTTATAGTAGCATTGCCTGCACTCACACCGGTTACTACACCGTTTGCATCTACAGTAGCTGCAGAAGTATTGTTACTGGTCCATGTTCCGCCTGCATCTCCGTTACTGGTTAAGGTAGTCGTTGTTCCGGGGCAAACTGAAGAAGCACCGCTGATCGCGCCTGCATTTGCATTCGGATTAACGGTTACTGATTTTGTTGCAGAAGCTGTTCCGCACGTATTGGTTACACTATAGGTTATTGTAGCAGTACCTGCACTTACACCGGTTACTGCGCCGTTTGCATCTACAGTAGCTGCAGAAGTATTGTTACTGGTCCATGTTCCGCCGGCATCTCCGTTACTGGTTAAGGTAGTAGTTGTTCCGGGGCAAACTGAAGAAGCACCGCTGATGGCACCTGCATTTGCATTTGGATTAACAGTGACGGACTTCGTTACAGAAGCTGTTCCGCAGGTATTGGTTACACTATAGGTTATCGTTGCGTTTCCTGCAGCTACTCCTGTTACTACACCGTTTGCATCTACAGTAGCTGCGGAGGTATTATTACTGGTCCATGTCCCGCCGCCGTCCCCGTTACTGGTTAAGGTAGTCGTTGTTCCCACACATACTGAAGAGGCACCACTGATCGTACCTGCATTGGCACTCGGGTTAACGGTTACTGATTTCGTTGCAGAAGCTGTTCCGCATGTATTGGTAACGCTATAGGTTATAGTAGCATTTCCTGCAGATACTCCTGTTACTACGCCGTTTGCATCTACGGTAGCTGCTGCGGTATTATTACTGGACCATGTTCCGCCTGCATCTCCATTACTGGTTAAGGCAGTCGTTGTTCCCGGGCAAACAGAAGAAGCACCGCTGATGGTGCCTGCATTGGCATTGGGATTCACACTCACCGATTTGGTAGCACTTGCCGTTCCGCAGCTGCTGCTTACCTGATAGGTAATAGTAGCGCTTCCTGGACCTACGCCGGTCACTACTCCGTTAGCATTTACGGTAGCAGCTGCGGTATTATTACTGGACCATGTTCCACCGCCGTCTCCGTTACTGGTTAAGGTAATCGTTGTTCCCACGCACACCGAGGAGGCACCACTGAGCGTACCTGCATTAGCGCTTGGGTTTACGGTTACAGAGGTGGTTGCTGTAGCTGTTCCACACGAATTGGTTACACTGTAAGTTATAGTCGTAGTACCTGCAGCCAGACCTGTTACTACGCCATTTGCGTCTACAGTAGCTGCCGAAGTATTGCTGCTGGTCCAGGTTCCGCCTGCATCTCCGCTGCTGATTAAGGTAGCTGTTGACCCGGCACAAACTGATCCGGCACCACTGATGGTGCCTGCGTTTGCACTTGGGTTAACGGTTATAGTGGCAGGTGATGACGTTACACTTAGAGCAGGTGAACACTGGGATGCCTGAAGGGTATAGGTAGTACCATTTAAAGAACTGCTGGGATTGGTGATGGTTAAGCTGGGAGTATTGGTACCACTATAAGCGCCTCCATCTGAAATGGGAACGCCATTCGCAAGCCACTGATATGATACGATACTTGAAGTACCATTTCCAGCCACCGTTGCTGTAAATACTGCAGTACCGTTTGAACAAGCCGTCTGTGAGGCGGGCTGACCGGTAATTTTGGGCTTCATATTATTGACCGAAGCATAGAGTGAAGTTGCAGCAAAATTTGTATAGGTTCCATTATTCGAGATAATGGTATTAAGACTACCAGTGCTACAATCAGTAGAATTCCATTTACTGACTGCCATTTTTAAAGTTAATCCTGATGGTGCCGCATCAGCAGGGCGAACCATTGAAATATTGTGCGGAGCACAATTAAAAGGTAAAGAACTACTCAATTTTATCGTTGCAACCTTTACAGGCGCAGTACTAATTAGAGTGCCTGTTACACAGCTTACGCCGGTATTAGCGCCTATTTGAAAGGCATTACCTGAACTGCTCCATGTTATAGAACCAGGACTGTAATTGTTCATACTACCTCCATTAACAACCGAGGGAGTAATGGTGGCACCAGCAGGAATAAATGCTGAATTAAAGTTAAAAGCATACTGCATCGTTCGCAAATTGAAATCCGTGCTGGCAGATATCATATACACATCCCACTGAAGAGTGGTAGGACTCGTTAGTTGGTCATTTGCAATGTAGCAATTGAATGATTGCGCATTGCTCAATTTGCCCACACCGGACATCAAAATGATAAAAATTAAAACTTTAAAGCTGGAGAAGTAAGCTTTCATTGTATTTAGATTTTGAATTTTCATTAATCGCTTTTTAATTCTTATGGGTGAATTGAAGAAATAACCAAGTATGTATTATTTTCCATGATAGAATAGTCAGATGATTCAACAACTCCATCACCGGTAATGTCCTGGATAATATATCCGGTAAGGACCAGGTAAACAGCATTTTCCATTTCGCTATAATCAGAACTTTCTACTACATTATCCTGGAATCCAAGTCCTAAGCCAGCATCAGCAATATCCCCGCTATAGAACGCCCATATTCCAGGCTCCATTTCTACCATATTTCCTCCGTATGCTTTATTGCTGTTTGTTGTGAAGTCATAGCCTAAGCTAATATCAACGGGTTGTGCACTCCATGTTTCAATAGTATTACGGTGTGTTACTTTCAAGTAATAGTTACCCGTAACGCTGCCTGCGAAACTGACAGATAGTTGTCCATTGGTTTGCAGAATTCCTTTAGCACAATCTACTTGAGAAAGTGTGTTAGGATCTATGAGGCAGACTGTAACACTGTCGGCATCATTAACATTAGCAGATAATCCAGTTACAAACAAACATCCACCGGCTCCAAAATTATCCATAGGAGTAGGTGATCCTATATTCTGATAATAACCCTGGATGAACATTTTAATATTCACTGTAGAGCTGCACACATTTACGGCAATGGTTTTAGTCGCATTCGCTGTTCCGCAGGTATTGGTTACTGTGTAAGTGATCGTTGCATTTCCTGTGCTTACGCCCATTACCAGCCCATTTCCATCCACTGTAGCTACCGCCGTATTATCACTGCTCCAGGATCCCCCTGCATCTCCATTGCTGGAAAGTGTAATAGTAGAACCTGTGCATACCGATGAAGCACCGCTGATGGTACCTGCATTAGCATTTGGATTTACTGTTATTGATTTCGTGGCTGTAGCCGTTCCGCAATTATTGGTTACCGTATAAGTAATCGTGGCACTTCCGGCATTTACGCCTGTTACCACACCAGAACTGTTCACCGTGGCCGCAGCTGTATTGTCACTGCTCCAGGTACCACCTGCATCTCCACTACTGGAGAGCGTAGTAGTAACACCAGCGCATACCGAAGAAGCACCGCTGATAGTACCTGCATTAGCATTTGGATTTACTGTTATTGATTTCGTAGCTGTAGCCGTTCCGCAGGTATTGGTTACTGTATAAGTAATCGTGGCACTTCCCGCACTAACCCCTGTTACTACACCACTCGCATTTACGGTAGCAACGGCTGAATTATCACTCGACCAGGTTCCACCTGCATCACCATTGCTGGAGAGCGTAGTAGTGGCACCAGCACATAGTGATGATGCGCCGGTAATAGTACCTGCATTGGCAAGCGGATTTACAGTTATAGATTTTGTTGCTGTAGCTGTTCCGCAGGTATTGGTAACGCTATAAGTTATAGTAGCACTTCCCGCACTCACACCTGTTACCATGCCGCTTGTACTTACAGTAGCAACGGCTGTATTGTCACTGCTCCAGGTACCACCTGCATCTCCATTGCTGGAAAGTGTAGTTGTTAATCCAACACATACTGAAGAGGCGCCGCTGATAGTGCCTGCATTGGCGTTCGGGTTAACAGTGACTGATTTTGTTGCTGTAGCCGTTCCACAGGTATTCGTCACGCTATAGGTGATGGTAGCAGTTCCTGTACTTACTCCCGTTACTACACCACTCGCATTCACGGTTGCAACGGCTGTATTATCGCTGGTCCATGTTCCACCGGCATCACCATTACTTGTTAAAGTGGTTGTTGTTCCGATACATACTGATCCGGTACCACTGATCGTCCCGGCATTAGCATTTGGATTCACTGTTATTGATTTCGTTGCTGTAGCCGTTCCGCAGGTATTGGTAACGCTATAGGTTATAGTAGCACTTCCCGCACTTACGCCTGTTACCACACCAGATGTGCTTACCGTGGCCACGGCTGTATTGTCGCTAGTCCAGGTTCCACCTGCATCCCCATTGCTGGAAAGCGTGGTAGTTGCACCGGAACATACCGATCCTGATCCGCTGATCGTCCCTGCATTAGCGTTCGGGTTAACTGTTATTGATTTCGTAGCTGTAGCTGTTCCGCAGGTATTAGTTATGCTATATGTGATGGTAGCAGTTCCTGTACTTACTCCCGTTACTACACCACTCGCATTCACAGTTGCAACGGCTGTATTACCGCTTGTCCATGTTCCACCGGCATCACCATTACTTGTTAAAGTGGTTGTTGTTCCGATACATACTGATCCGGTACCACTGATCGTCCCGGCATTAGCATTCGGATTGACCGTCACTAATTTTGTTGTGCTGGCTGTTCCGCAGGTATTGGTTACCTGGTAGGTGATGGTTGCAGTTCCTGCACTCACACCTGTTACTACACCCGATGTACTTACCGTAGCAACGGCTGTATTATCACTGCTCCAGGATCCACCTGCATCACCATTGCTGGTAAGTGTAGTTGTTAATCCAACACATACTGAAGAAGCACCACTGATAGTACCTGCATTGGCATTTGGGTTAACTGTTATTGATTTCGTGGCTGTAGCCGTGCCGCAGGTATTGGTTACCGTATAAGTAATCGTTGCACTTCCTGCACTTACGCCTGTTACCACACCAGATGTGCTTACCGTAGCAACGGCTGTATTATCACTCGACCAGGTTCCACCTGCATCACCATTGCTGGTAAGTGTGGTTGTTAATCCAACACATACCGATGATGCACCGCTGATAGTACCTGCATTAGCATTCGGATTTACAGTTATTGATTTTGTTGCCGTAGCCGTTCCACAAGTATTGGTTACTGTGTAAGAGATGGTAGCAGTTCCAGTGCTCACACCGGTTACCACACCGGAAGAACTTACCGTAGCTACAGCTGTGTTATCGCTGCTCCACGGTCCGCCTGCGTCTCCATTACTGGAAAGGGTAGTAGTAGCACCTGCGCATACAGATGATGCACCACTGATAATACCTGCATTAGCATTTGGGTTAACTGTTATAGATTTCGTTGCTGTAGCCGTTCCGCATGTATTGGTTACCGTGTAAGAAATCGTAGCACTTCCGGCACTTACACCGGTTACAACACCAGAACTGTTCACCGTGGCAACAGATGTGTTGTTGCTGGTCCAGCTTCCACCTGCATCACCATTGCTGGTAAGTGTAGTTGTTAATCCAACACATACCGAAGAAGCACCGCTGATAATACCTGCATTGGCATTTGGATTTACAGTTATTGATTTTGTTGCTGTAGCTGTTCCGCAGGTATTGGTAACGCTATAGGTTATAGTGGCAGTTCCTGCACTAACACCGGTTACCACACCAGATGTACCTACGGTAGCAACGGCTGTATTACCACTGCTCCAGGCTCCGCCTGCATCTCCATTACTGGAAAGTGTGGTAGTTAATCCTGCACAAACTGATGATGCGCCGCTTATAGTACCCGCATTGGCATTCGGATTCACTGTTATTGATTTCGTGGCTGTAGCCGTTCCGCAGGTATTGGTAACGCTATAGGTTATAGTAGCGCTTCCTGCACTTACGCCGGTTACCACACCGGTTGAGCTTACTGTGGCCGCAGCTGTATTATCACTCGACCAGCTTCCACCTGCATCACCATTGCTGGTAAGTGTAGTTGTTAATCCAACACATACTGAAGAAGCACCGCTGATAGTACCTGCATTGGCATTTGGGTTAACTGTTACCGATACCGTTGCCGTGCTGGTACAGGTTGTTGCAGGGTTCTTCGCAGTAACTGTGTATGTAGTAGTGCCATTCGGTGTTACGGTGACACTGGCTCCGCTCAAATTTCCTGGATTCCAGGTAAATGTCAGGGAAGAAGTCTGATCACTGTTATATCCGAAGGTTGTTAAAGGACGGTTTGAGCCGGTGGTGCCCGTTGTTAACGAACAGGCGCCGGCAAATCCTGCCTTCTGGTCTACTGATACAAAGGCAGTAGTATTCGATGAAACAGTGGAGGAACCACTTGCTGAAACCACATCATAACAAAGGTTGACTACAATATTTGATGTTCCATCCCAGGTAAACGGAGTGTTAAAGGTATGCAGGTTGGTTCCTACAACAGCATTATAAGAAGCCGCCGTATAAACGGTGGTAAAGGTTCCGGTCAGGAAAGTGGTAGATGAAAATGAGGTTGCAGTAACCGGGGCGATGCTGATGGTGTAGTTCGTCATGGTACCGCTTCCTGCTGAAGTAACATTCCAGGAAATACTGGTTATGCTGCCTGCTGTAACCCCGGCAGCGCTCAATTCAGCAGCAGTAAATAAGTATTGCGTCCGGGTTGAAGGTGTAAGGCCTGAACGATATGGGCTGTTGGTAAGTTCTGTGCTGGTAGATGTTCCGATAGTTGCAGAACCTGCTGATCCGGAATTCGCCGATAGTACTGCAGAGCCACCAGGGCAAATGGCACCCGGAGTAGCAGTAGCTGAAGAAATTACCGGAAGCGGATTTACCACTACTGTGGCTGTGGCTGTGGCTGAGCAACCGCCATAAGTTCCGTTTGTATTATCCGTAGCAGTTACTGTGTATGTAGTAGTGCCTGTTGGCGTTACAGAAGTATTATTAGGCAGATTTCCAGGGTTCCACACGAATGTATAAGACGGATTTGAAGTACTGCTTGCACTGAGGACGGTGCTTTGCCCGGCGCATATCGTGGAAGGAGTAGCCGTTGCGCTGGTGATCGCAGGCGGAGTAGTAACAGTAGCTACAACAGCGGTCCGTGCTGATTCACATCCTGACGATAGTGACCAGTTGTAAAAATTATAGTAGTAACCTGTGGTTGCATTAGAATTTCCTGTAATGGTTACCCCATTTACCGGGCCATAAGTAGCTGTGGCGCCGGAAGAATTCCGGAGCAATGTGGCCGTGGAACCGCTTGCATAATTGAGCCTGTAGCTGGTACCCGGCGTTAAAGCAAATCCTAAAGGAATGGTGATCGGGGTCCCGACCGTGGTGGATGTAGAGTTAGCCTGAGCAGCAGTAATGGTTACTGTTGCGCTCGTCTGTAACACCGTGCCCGAGGAATTCAGCACGGTAACGATCACATTGCCAGCTGCTGTGGCGTAGACGTCCACGGAGTTGAGCGTTACATTGGAGGTGACATCAAATATTTCGTAGGACCCTGTAAAGCTGGTGCTAAAAGCTCCGATCGAAGGACTCACCGGACCTAAGGTACCGCTTGTACCGCCCACAGAAGCGCTTGCATAAAATGTAGTGGTAGTGCTTATTGACGGAGTGGTGAATGAATTACCGCTTGCCAAAGGAGTTCCGCCGGTTGCAGCAGTATACCAGTTCACCGTAGAACCTGAAGTTGACGTTGCCTGTAAATTCACTGTTCCGGTTCCACAACGGGCAGCAGGAGTCGTTCCTGTTATCATCGGATCGTTTACGGTTACCGCAACTTCATTTGATAAGGCTGTTGCACAGGAGCCGCACTTGGTGCAGGTTACCTGCAGCACATAATAGTAGGTTCCGCCTGTTAAATTGTTAGGAGTAGTATAGCTGGAAGTGGTTGCTCCTGATCCGCCGGTTACAGCCACATAGCCGCTTCCTGAAGCGGAAGAAACAAGCCACTGATAGGTAAACCCTGATAAAGCTGGTATGCCGGTAGCAGTAAGTGTGGTAGCGGTGTTTGAGGCACACACAGCAACTGTATTTGGAGTAATTGTTCCTCCGGTGGCGCTGCCGCAATCCGGAGCCGCCGTAATATTGATGTAATAATCTTCTGTTTCGCCGTAAGTATAGGTTCCACATGGACTAATACCGGAAGCTGACGAAGTTTCAACACTCACTACCCGCATTTGTGTAGTGCCGGTCGTAGCAGTCACAGGGACTGTTATGGTTCCGGATTCCGTATGATTTCCTAAAACGAAAGGAGATGTATATACCAGTTCATTGGCATCACTGAAAGAGCCGTTTTGGTTATAATCAATGTAAATTTTAAAGCCATTAGTATACGTATAAGAATTGTTGCAAGTCCCGATCTGAACCGAGAATGCAGTAGCACTTCCCTGCTGTACCAAAGGCGCAGTTACACCGGTATAGTTTGAATATTTATTGAGTAAGGAACCTGCGCCACCTGTAGTGCTGCAGGTAGAAGTATTATTCAATGTTCCGAGTGTGACATTAAAGATATCCTCATCAACAGTGCTCGTAGCATTTGATGTACAGTAGCAGTTCAGGAAATTGTTCATCAGGATTTGCTTCTTCTGAGATTGGGTAGTATCCCCTGTATTGGTACAGGTTATTACTGCCTGGTACCAGGTAGGAGCTGTTTGAGATGCAGCATATGTGAGGTTGGTTGCACCGCTGATATCAGTGAAATTAATACCATCCGAAGAAGACTGCCACTGGAAGGCAGTGCCGCTCTGTGCATAGGTAGTTCCAAGAGATAAAGTAAAGGGTGTATTGCTGCAGGCAGATGTTACCGAAGAAAGGGTAGTGGAAGCAGCTGGCTTGCCAGTACAGAAAGGAGCAGCAGTAATGTTTATATAATAATCTTCCGTTTCTCCCCAGCTATAGGTGCCGCATGAACTGATAGCAGAAGGAGTACTGGTTTCCATGGAAATTACACGCATTTGAGTAATTCCAAGCAAAGCAGAAACCGGTATGGTGATATTGCCGGATTCTGTATGAGGGCCTGAGATGCCTGCTGCAGAGAGATAGACCTGCTCGCCGGCATCTGAGAATAATCCATTCTGATTGTAGTCGATATATATGGCTACTGCATTAGTAAAGGTGCCACCACAGGTTCCTACCTGAACTGAGAACGGAATAGATGCAGCTTGCTCTACATCCGGTGGAGTTAGGCCGGTAAAGTTTGAATATTTGTTCAATATAGATCCTGATCCGCCGGTTGTAGCACAGGTGCTGGTATTGCTTAACGTCCCAAAGGTGACTTTAAGAATTTCCTCATCTGCAGTACTGGTTGCATTTGAAGTACAATAACAGGAAGTGAACGGATTCATCTGTACTGTAGCCTGGTTAGATGTGGTGGATTGACCGCTGGCGGTGCAGGTAACTACTAACTGGTATATGGTAGTAACTGATTGGGTAGTGGTATAAGTAGTATTGGTTGCACCGCTGATGTTGGTAAACGTAGATCCGTCAGTAGATTTTTGCCACTGATAAGTTAAACCCGTTACAGGGTATGTGTAATCAATTGATAAGGTAAAGCTGGTAGTGCTGCATACGGAGCTTGGAGATGCCTGGGCATTTGCCTGGAACGGCGAGCCCGTACATGGAGCAAACAGGATCAGGTTATCGATGCCAATATCGGAAGCTCCGTTATCCGAAGTGGCCTCGAAGCGGATAACGCTCGTTGCCGAAGTGGCTGTAATTGCGACGGATTCATTGGTCCATGCAGATGCAGTGGTCAGGCTGAGGGTTGCAGCCCCAAACGTAACACCACCATCGGTTGACAGGTACACTTTAAGGTTATCGCTACCGGAAGTATTGATGTAATCGAAGGTTAATGTCTTCGTGCCTGCAGCAGAAAGGTCAATGTAAAGGTCAAGATCACCGGTAGTACCGGCTACTGCATTTTTAGAGTGGAACCTTGCCGAATGGGCTCCGTGGCTGAATGCAGGTGTATACGCACCACTGGTGTTTGTCCAGCCGGCGCTGCTGCCATCATCATCTCTTCTCCAGGAGTTATTGCCGCTGGATGGAATATTATTCCAGTTGTTATTAGGAACGTCATCTGTGGCACATACGCTCAGCCATGGTGATTCTTCAAAATCTTCCACGTAAGGAGCCACGGCATAAGCCGGCGTGTTCATATTCACCGGGATCGGTGATGAATAGATCAATGAATCGCCCGGCGTTAAGGTGCAGGCAACTACTGCACGGTAATAGGTGGTAGTGGTTTGGGTAGCATTGTAGGTGGCATTGGTAGCGCCAGTGATGGTGGTATAAGTAGCACCGCCATCAGTAGATTTTTGCCATTGGAAGGTGATTCCTGACAAGGTATAAGAAGTGCTCAGGGAAAGAACGAAAGGCGAGTTCGCACAAACCGGGTTGGCAGAAGAAAGCGTATTGGAGGTGGAAGGCTTGGAATTACAAGCCGGGGTAGTAGATATCGTAATCAGGTAATCTTCTGTTTCTCCAAGGGTAAAGGCAGAGCAGGCATTCACATCGGCAATGGCGGTGCTGCTTGAGCGAACGCGCATACCGGTAATGCCGGTAAGTGCAGTTGCAGGGATGGTGATGCTAACAGTGGAGGGTGTGCCTCCTGAGTTGGTAGTTACGGAGGTATATTCAGAAGCATCGAAGACGCCATTTTGATTATAGTCTATCCAGAAGCCAACCTGGCTTCCTGATCCTGATGTAACGGAGAACGTATAGTTAAATCCACGTGCAAGGATCGCTGTAGTGTTTCCTGCTGCAGGGAAAGAAGTGTAGGCATTCGTTCCCGAAGTGGTACAGGTAGAATTCGAATTTAAGGTAGTACCCTGTACTGCTACATTCGAAATATCATTGGCAGTGCACGAGCCGCCGAGGCCGGCCGTGCAGTAGCAGACGTAGAAGGGATTCATGAACACCGTGCCGGACGCAACTACCACATTTCCGCAGACATCCGTAATGTTATCGGTATAGGTAGTCTGTGAAGTAGGCGATACGGTGATGGATGCAGTGGTGGCACCGGTAGACCATTGGTGGGTGAAAGGCGCTCCCGCTCCGGAAGTAGTAGCTGTAAGGGTAGTAGAAGTACCGGAACAAATGGTGGGTGAATTAACAGAAGCAGTGAATATAGGCCCAATAGTAACTGAAACTGTTCCGGTATTTGAACAATTTGTGGAAGTGTTATTTGCTGTTACGGTATAGGTTGTATTAGCTGTTGGATTAACCGTTACGGTGCTGCCGGTTAAATTGCCAGGATTCCAGGTATAGGTAGTTGATCCTGAACTGGAAGTTCCGAGTTGTCCTGTGAAGGAGGTCAGTGGCCTGTTTGCATAGGTAGTTGCTCCTGTAGTAGCAGTGCACGCGCCTGTTGTACCAAGCAAATTGGTATTTGCTATAAAGGAAGGTGTGGTGGCTGCTAAAGTTGAAGTGCTGCCGGTTGAAGTTACAGTATAGCAAATATCTATGAGGATATTTGAAGTGCCGTCCCAATTGAATGGCGTTGTAAAGGTGTGAACATTATTGCCGCTTACTGGTGTGTAAGTTGCCGCTGTGTAAACTGTGGTGAAGGTTGCTGTTTGGAAGGTGGTGGTAAGCACTGTTGCAGCACTGTTTGCTAATTTAATAGTATAGTTAGAAGCGGAACCATTGCCAAGGCTGGTTACATTAAAAGTAATGGCGGTAAGATTTCCGGCAACAAATCCTGCACTGGTCAGTTCAGAAGCTTTAAACAGCATTTCATGCCTGAAATCTCCTGTTCCGTAACCATAGCGATAAACACCTCCGCCGAATTCGGTAGTTGTTTGAGTGCCAATAGCAGCCGTCCCCGATACAGAGCTTGATGCGGTTAAAGTAACAGGGCCACCCGAACAAGTAGTAGAAGGAGAGGCAGAAGCTGTTACCGGAGGTATTGAATTAACAATAACAGTTACACTATTGGTAGTAGTACATAAACCATCTGTTGCAGTTACTGTATAAACATATGTACCTAACACAGATGGAGTCACCGTTATATTTTGTCCTGAAGTGCCGCCTGCAGGAATTCCGCTTCCAGCCTGGGGATTAGCCGTCCAGGTAAAACTGTATGTATTAGTAGTTCCAGTCTGTACTGCAGTAAGCGCTAAACCACTGTTTAAGCAACCCGATGCAGAACCTGCTGTACCATTTGCCTTGGCTGTTACAGCATCCGGTTGAGTAACGGTTACTGTTACTGGGATGCGGGAACTTTCGCAACCGGTTGCAGAATTCAATACTGAAACGTAGAAAGTAGTAGTAGAGCTTATTGATGTGGTATAAGTATTTGAAGTACCGGATTGCAAGGCTATCAAAGTGCTGTTATCTGCATACCATTTGAATATAGGAGATGCAAATCCATTGGGGTCTGAAACTGATGCAGTTGGCACACCGGTACCACATTGAGTGCTGTTTGTACCAGTGGGAGCAGTTGGAACAGGATTAACTGTAACACTTACAGTTGCAGTATTAGAACATGTGGTGGCCGGGTTATAAGCCGTTACGGTGTAAGTAGTGCTTAATAAAGGGTTAACAGTAACGGTGTTACCATTTAAACCGCCAGGATTCCAGGTCCAGGTTAATGATCCTGAGCCTGTTGTTTGTACCTGACCTCCAAAAGTTATAACTGGTAAAGCCGCACTTGACGTCGATGTGGTTCCTACAATTCCACAAATGTTTGCGTTATCCTGGTAATAGCCATATACCGCTGTATAACTTTTCGTGGTAGCTGTGACAGCATCATTGCTGCTGTATAATATACCTCCTGTGCCACTTGGATCATTAGCGAAACAAATATCTATAACAATGTTTGAAGTGCCATTCCAATTGTAAGGGGCACTAAATGTAAATGTATTGGCACCTAATACCGAAGAATAAGAAGCGGTGCTATATACGGATGTAAAAGTAGGTGAAAGTAATGCAGTTAATGTTGTAGCAGAAGTTGAGCCAATTTTGATTGCATAATTTGCATATGGCAGGGTACTGCTTTTTGTAGATATGGTATATTTTAAACTAGTAAGGTTACCTGCCACAAGTCCTGCTGATGTTAAATCACTAGCCAATATAAGGTACTGAGTATGCTGTGCTTCCCAGGCTTGGGCAAATGGTGAAAGTCCACTACCGCTTTGAGTAGTACCTCCTGCACCGACCACAGCGGTTCCTGCACCTATAGCTGGTGTGGTTGCTGTTAATGTTACGTTAGAACCCGCGCAGGATGTTGATGGTGTAGCCGTTGCGGAGCTAATCGTTGGAGGAGGTGTAACTGTCAATGATACAGTAGACGTTGTGGTACAAATACCATCAGAAGCGGTTACGGTATATGCATAAGTACCCCCGGTTGTAGGTGTAACTGTTATATTTTGACCAGTTGTTCCACCAGGTGGTATGCCACTTCCTACCTGGGGATTCGCAGTCCAGGTAAAACTGTAAATATTATTGGTCCCGGCTTGTTCAGCCGTTAATGATACACTGGTATTCGGGCATACTGTTGCCGGTGTTGTTGAGCCATTTGCTTTGGCTGTAACTGCATCCGGATTTGTTACTGTTACTGTTACTGACGTGCGGGCGCTTTCACAACCGGTAGCAGGATTTACCACCGACACAAAAAATGTAGTAGTAACACTGATGGAAGTAGTATATGTAGTTGAAATGCTTGATTGTAGTGCAGTTGTACTGGTATTAGTTGAATACCACTTAAAGGTCGGTGTGGTAAATCCATTAGGATCAGATACAGAAGCTGTTGGTACCGCTGCACCGCATTGTGCTGAATTAATACCGGTAGGGGCAGTTGGCAAAGGATTTACAGTAACGGTAACACCTGATGAAGTAATTGAACAGCCATTGGCATCAGTGCCTTTTACATAATAAGTATTGTCACTAGTAGGATTTATGGTTAAAGGATTACCTGAACCTAAGTTAAAATTTGTACCATCTAAACTCCAAGCATAGCTTAATGAGGTAACCGCCTTGTTACCGGTGAAGGTTATATTTGGCCGCAATGTCGTTGTCGAAATAGCGCTTTGACCACAACCTGCTGTTACATCACTATAAAAATAAGCAACAGAGGTAAAGGAGGTTGAAGTATAAGTCATTGTCGTACTGCTTGAACCGGAAGTGCCTGAACCAAAACAAATTTCAACGACAATATTTGAAGTGCCATCCCAATTAAAAGGAGTGGTAAAATTATGTGTATTGACTCCTATAACTGGAGTATAAGAAGATGGGCCATATACTGTTGAAAAAGTTGGTGTCAAAAAAGTTGCAGACGCAAATGAAGCTGCACTTGTTGAAGCTAACTTAATAGTATAAGATGGTAAGGTTGCAGGGCTTCCTATTGAATTTACTGTAACTTTTAAAGAAGTTAAATTACCTGATGAAAAACCTTGAGCAGCTAATTCTGAGGCCAATATAATATACTGCTGCCTTCCATTGCCATAATAACTGGGATATAGGGTTCCTGTTACACTTGAACTACCACTAATCGAAGTACCGGAACCTATAGTACCCGATCCTAAACCTGTAAAACTCCCAGTTAATGTAAGATTATTACCTGAGCAAACAGGATTAGGCGAAGCAGCTGCAGTTGCAGTTACGCCGGTTAAAGGTGCGTCCTGGTAGGAAGTGCCATTCGTAGTTTTGGAAGTTGTTGCATCGGTTGCGGTTACAGACCAGGTTACTGTTGAATTTCCCGAAGCTGGAATAGGAGCTGTCCAGGTTGAAGTTGTGCCTGCTGTTACAGTCCCACCCGTCATAGTAACGCTAATGGGTGCACCTCCATTTAAGCTATATTTCAATACCACTGATATTATATTAGAAGAACCCGCCGTTATAGTGGCTGAAACTGTCCTGCCTGTTGCAGTACACTGGTTACCTGTCGGACTTATAGAGACACTATTAATAGTTACCCCTGTAACAGCGGTGCCTGTAAATTCATCGGCGCCAATATCGGGTGTGGTGGCACCCCTGGTTTGTCCATCATAATCATCGGTAATACCTGCAACAGAAGTTCCACCCGATTCAAGTTGGGTTGCTGAACCGGCAATAAGATGCAGGTCAGTTGCAGATACAAATGGAGGATTAGTACTAACAGAAGCACCGTCTTTTCCTGTTGCAGTTTGCCAAGCTGCCAATGTAGTCTGGGTACCAGCATTGTAATACCCAACACTTCCACTTGGAGCATAATAGTCGTTGTTGTTTATAGTTCCACCGGAAATATTTGTTGTAGCACCTGTATAGAAACAATAGCCAGCAGTGCTTATATTGTTATTGACAAGAATGTTATTCTGAAATTGTGAAATTGTTGCAGAAGATGTTACTCCAATGCAAGCTGAAAAACTATTTGAAGTTGTTCCTGTACTGTTTGCTACGAGGAAAGCAATTGTATTAAAATTGATCTTTATTAAGGTAGCACCGGCTGAAATGTAGATGCCATAATTTTCGAATGGTGACAAAAGTGAAGTTGAATATTTACTTCCTACAATATCTCTGATAAAATTATTATAGATGCTGATATTATCATTTGTTGCAGAACCGGTAATACTAATTCCATATGCTCCATAACCCCCGGTATTTGGTTGCATAATATCATGAATGTTATTTTTCCGTACAGTAGCACCTGCATTTACTGTTCCTATTTCTATACCGGCAATGGTTACACTATAACCAGTGCCAGATGCGCTTACATCCCCTGCGCGCATATCATTTCCCTCAATCAGAGCGGAAGTTGCTCCGGCAGTAGCAGAAGTATAGGAAATAAGTATATCACGCGACCCAATATTATCCGTGGCAGTACTACTGCCCATGATGTTGTTCTGTATTTTCAAAGTGTTATTAGGATAAGTTGCAGACGCCCCGGTAGCGCTAATACCCTGATAGCATCTTCTTATATCGTTGTTAAGAATAGTAATATTATTATTGCTGTAAGCTCCAGCCGTTGTAATGCTAGTACTACTTGCGTTGTTTGAGAATACAATTCCGTAAGAAGATGTTGTGGCTGTAGCACTATTCCTTCCACCCAAAATCAGGCAGTTTTTGATGGTGTTATTGGTGGCGCCGTCCAAGCCGGTAGTGCTCTTAGATCCCAAAACAATTGCAGCAGTTCCAGTACTTGCATTTGTTGCCACGGCAATAGTTAGATTTCTTGTGCCGGTAGTTCCGGGGTCATCGCCATCAATGGTGACATTATCGGCGCCATGCAGTTCAATAATACCTCTGCTTGCTGTGGGTACTAATGCGGAATTAACTGTAACATTTCCCGAAGGCATGATGGAAATGCTTGTGTAGCTGGATGTACCTCCGCTTGTTAACAATGGGGTGGGTGTAGCCGGCTCCGTAGTATTTGCCGTTATTTTAATCGTAATCACACCCTGGTGGGTACCAGCATTGATTGCTGTAAATGCAGAATTTAAATTACTGTAGGCTGTTGGACCTATAGTTCCGGCAGTGGCGGTAACAGAAACTTGTGCATTCACCCCATTAAAAAACAAAAGCAGGACTATGGAGAGCAGTCCTGCAAAAAGCTGAAAGCGTTTCACCCGGTTGAACGATTGACAACGTACTGATTGATTGCCTTTGGTTCGGTTGGAAGCAGCAGTGTAAAAGTTTATCATTTTCTTAATTTAGCTTGGAATGGGTGATTTCTTTTTTTTAGTCCTGGTGACAGGGCTTAATGATTTATGATGCTATGGTGAATAAAGAATCTTTCTGCAGAGTTGCGAGGTAACAGTGGTAAACAGGCTCTCTTTATGGAACAAGTATAGCCGGAGCCTATGATGGGCCGGCTATTGAGAACATTAGAAGAAAAATCGGGAGTGTAAAAATTCATTATATAGGCAACCGGGTTTCTTTCATTTTGATGGACAAAACTTACTTCAAGCGCACTTATTTAATGGATGCTTTACTGATTTTGGTATTGAGGACCGCAGGTATATAGGAAGGGATGCGGATATTTCGGGCGTGAAACTACGTTTGATTAGATTATCAGTATCCGCATATTTAGCGATATTCTTACTATTACCCAGTTTCAATAATATTAGGAGGATTATTATTCATCAAAGATATGGTGAGTTTTTTTAATTATATGAAGTTTGTTTAACGGTCTCCGCACCCTCTCACTTAATTTCTTTTGGCTTGATCCAAAAGAAACATCTCGATTTATTAGTGGTCAAGGCTTCCGGAAAACGAAGCGCTTCCCAGAAAATGAAAGCTTTTATTAAAGCTCTGGTGCTATTGGTTTGCGGCGCTTTGAGGTAGCACATTTTTCCTTTGCTATCGCGCAATTCATTTCATATGCTTCTTTTTCCGAAGGCCAATTAAAAGTTTGAGCAGCAGGGATCGCATGGCTGCTTCCCCCTACCCTCTAACTCCCTAAAGGGAGAACCACTCCCCACTGTTCGAGTTTTTTTGAGCGTGGAAGTTCCCCTTTAGGGGACTAAGGGGTTGCGGTGCTATATTAAGTGAAGCATAAAATTACCGTTGACGAGCCTTATTTACTTTCCGTCATGCTGAATTCATTTCAGTATCTTATCAAACTCACTTTATTTCTTTTGGCTTGATCCAAAAGAAACAAAAGATCAAGGCTGCCGGAAAAATAAGCGCTGCCCATCCTCATTCGGAAAAATGAAAGCTTCTAATAAAAACTATAGATTGTTGGTTTTGCACATCTTTGATGTAGCACATTTTTCCTTTGCTATCGCGCAATTCAATGCATATGCTTCATTTTCCGAAGGCCAGTTAAAAGTTTGAGCATTACGTATCGCCGGGCCCTATTTTATTTCATCATGCTGAATTCATTTCAGCATCTTATCAAACTCACTTTATTTCTTTTGGCTTGATCCAAAAGAAACATCTCGATTTATTAGTGGTCAAGGCTTCCGGAAAACGAAGCGCTTCCCAGAAAATGAAAGCTTTTATTAAAGCTCTGGTGCTATTGGTTTGCGGCGCTTTGATGTAACACATTTTTCCTCTGCGATCGCGCAATTCAATGCATATGCTTCTTTTTCCGAAGGCCAGTTAAAAGTTTGCGCAGCACGGATCGCATGGTGCTTCCCCTACCCTCTGACTCCCTAAAGGGAGAACCGCTCCCCACTGTTCGAGTTGTTTTGCGCGTGGAGTTTCCCCTTTAGGGGATGAAGGGGTTGCGGTGCTATATTAAGTGAAGCAGAAAATTACCGTTGACGAGCCTTATTTACTTTCCGTCATGCTGAATTCATTTCAGTATCTTATCAAACTCACTTTATTTCTTTTGGCTTGATCCAAAAGAAACAAAAGATCAAGGCTGCCGGAAAAATAAGCGCTGCCCATCCTCATTCGGAAAAATGAAAGCTTTTATTGAAGTGCTGGTGCTGTTGGTTTGCGGCGCTTTGATGTAGCACATTTTTCCTTTGCTATCGCTCAGTTCATTGCATATGCTTTTTTTTCCGAAGGCCAATTTAAAGGTTGAGTCGCATTTACTGCATCGCCTTACTTTATTTCGTCATGCTGAATTCATTTCAGCATCTCTCATCATTATTATAGACCCTGAATCAAGTTCAGGGTGACGGTTTGAGGAATGGAGGGCTATTTGCTCCGCTACCCTCTGATTCCCTAAAGGGAGAACCGCTCCCCACTGTTCCGAGTTTTTTTGAGCGTGGAGTTTCCCCTTTAGGAAATGAAGGGGTTGCGGGGCATATAAGTGAAGCAGGAAAATACCCGTTGACGAGCCTTATTTACTTTCCGTCATGCTGAATTCATTTCAGCATCTCTCAAAATACTTTAGACCCTGAATCAAGTTCAGGGTGACGAATGGGGGACTGTTTGCTTTGCTACTCTCTGACTCTCCCGAGTTGGCGGGACAGGCCTAAAGGGAGGACCGCTCGGCATTGTTTTGAAGTTTTTTTTGAGCGTGGTTTTTCCCCTTTAGGGGACAAAAGGGGTTGCGGGGCATGATTAAAGCCGCTTCTCCGCTACCCTCTGACTGTCTAAAGGGAGAATCGCTCCGCACTGTTCTAGTTGAGCGTGGATTTTCCCCTTTAGGGGACAAAAGGGGTTGCGGGATAAGTTCAGGGTGAGGGTGTCAGGAAGGCTAAGAGATCGTTTTTGCTTTTCGCACAACCAGTATATTTCCACTTACCTCAATTACTGTTACCTGTTCTCCTCTTTCGATGAGGCCGCTGTCTGCCATGGCGTCGAAGCGCTCGTTATCTATTTCAATTTGTCCGGAGGGACGCAGCGTGGTGATTGCAATACCTGTTTTATGGATGAAAGAATTTAACCGATGGCTGGAGTGTGACTCATGGTAGCTGGAGGTGGATTCCTGTGTCTGAGTAAGCACAAACCCTTTGAGCATCCGGCTTTTGAAAATATTCCGCCCGAAAGCAAGGAATAAAAAGAATGCCGTGGCGAGCGGCAGTAGTACCCGTACCAGGGCAAGCAACACATCGTGCGTATTAGTGAGTGAGAAATCAAAGTTCTCATTCCTGACCAGTGCCAGCGTAAGGCCGGAGACGATGCAGACGATGCCTATTCCAGCCAGTGCGCCAATAGTGGGCACCACAAAAATTTCGACGGCAAGAAAAATAACACCAACCACAAAAATCAGGATTTCCCAATGTTCGGCAAGGCCGTCTAAATACAATGGGCCGAAATAGAGCAGCGCTGCGGTGATGGCTGCAAGTATCGGGAAGCCGGCTCCCGGATGCTGGAACTCAAAATAGATACCACCCAGTATCAGCATGAGTAAGATGCCGTTCACGAAAGGATTGAGCAGGAATGATATAAAATAATCGAGCCATGTGGTATCGTATTCTATTATGGAATACGAGGCTACGTGAGCCTGCTTCAGCACTTCCTCCGTGGATTCCGCGATGCCATCGCAATAGCCATATTTTTCTGCCTCATGTGCGGTGAGTGTGATGATTCGGCCGGTATCTGCAATATCTTTCAGATAGTTGTTAGGCGTTACCATGCCTTCAGCAATCCTGGGGTCACGGCCTGTCTGCTCCGCGGTAGAGCGCATGATGCCGCGCATATAAGACTGGTACTTATCAGGCATCACTTCCCCTGATTCATTCACCACAGAAGCTGCCCCGATCTTGGCATCACGCCGCATGTAAATGCTGTCGCAGGATATGGCTATCAGTGCGCCTGCAGAAGCGGCATTGTTCTGTATCCAGACCAGCACTACAGGCTTCGCATGTAAAAGACGCACCCGGATAGAATCTGCGATATCCAGCTGGCCTCCGTAGGTGTTTAATTTGACGACTACATAATTGCAGTGTTGCTTTTCTGACTCATCGAGCGCGCGCTTTACCATGCGCCACGCCGGTGGAAAGATGCCCTGGTTGATTTCAAAGACATATACCTTTTCCTGTGGTGCAGGAGGTGCTGCCACAGTTATCATCGGAAGATTAAAAGATAATGAAACCAGGAGTGAAAGTGTGGTAAATAACTTTGGTTTGATCTTTGAACTCATGATCTCTTCCACTTAAATTTATATTTACAAAGGTTGATAAAAATTATCATTGTCTAAAAAAATGAAGCTTCGGTTACTTTCAGCAGCCTGCCTGCTGATGCTCTGCTCTTCCGTGCAGGCGCAATTTCTGGGCATCGGTAAAAACAAGCATAAAACGCCATACGATTCTCATGTTGTGGTTCAGGGCGAAACCGTCTACGGCATTTCACGCAGTTACCATACTACCGTAGATGAGCTTCTTGCCATCAATCCTGCCATTAAGAATAAGGCAGTATCTATTGGCGAAACCATTAATGTTCCTTTTATATCGAGAAAAGACAGGAGAAAGGATAAGGAACGGGAGAAGATGCTTCAGGATGCCATTGTATATACCGTACAAAAAAAGGAAACACTTTATTCAATTGCGAAACGCAATAATACCAACGTTGCAACCCTGAGGCAATGGAATGACCTTGCTGATGAAACGGTGCAAGAAGGCCAGCAGCTGATTGTCGGATTTAAGAATGAGGCATTGAAAAAGATGAATGACGTTGCTGCTGAAACGGAATCAAAAGTTGAAGACGAAGAAGGTGATGTCCCTAAGAACGAATCTTCGGATCCTGCCAGACCAATGGTTACGCAAAAAGGGGCTGCCCTGTGGATACGGAGTGTGGATGATAACGGGGGGTTGTATGCGCTGCACCCGACCGCACCTATTGGGAGCGAAATAACTGTGAAAAACCTGATGAATAACAGGACGGTATCCGTGAAGGTGATTGGTAAGCTTCCGGCCACTTCTGAAAATCATAACATTCTTATTAAGCTTTCTTCTTCTGCCGCGAAGCAATTAGGGGTGCTGGATGCAAAATTCCAGGTGGAATTGCAATATCCCCAGGCACATTAACAACATTTTATTTTATGAGAAATCCTTCCATCGGATATGTTATTTATTAATAATTACAGTTTTAATTTTTTCTAATTTCGTAAAGCTTCAGCATATGACCTGATCTGCATAACAATGAAACGATAGTTTTTCATTGATAATAATTTTACGGTATTCAATTTTTACGCCTTATGAAAAATAAATACAAATTAATCCTGGCGGCGGCTTTTTTTATTGGACTCCATTCAAAAGCTGCTGATTTAAAAAATCGGGACCCCAATACCGGCTTTGTTGAAAACAGGGGCCAGGTAGCAGATCAGTATTACCAAAGCAGGGCAGATGTCCTGTACCTGTTCAGTACCTATGATTTTAAGCTGGTGCTGCGGAAGAACGGCTTTAGTTACGAGCAATGGAGCCAGGTATCATCGGGGGCAAACAAAAATGAGTCAGGCATTGATAATGCAAATTTGGATGAAGACGATGCCGGTGCGGCCATAGAAATAAGAGAACGGTCTTTAGTTAACCGCATAGATATCGGCTTTGTGAACTGCAAAAAAAATATCGATGTTACTGGAAGTGATCCGGAAAATTTCTTCCTGAATTTTTATACTTCAGCAAACCCTCAAACGGAGGTACCGGTATTCAATAAGGTTACCTATAAAAATGTATATAAAGACATTGATTTAGTATTTTCATTTACCGAAGACCAAAGCGGAAAAAGAGTACCCCAGTATGAGTGGTATATTCATCCTGGCGGGAAAAGTGGTAACATACAGCTCAGCTATTACGGAGCTGCCGGGATATCTGTGAACCCCGATGGTTCACTGCATGCAGTTACCGCTCTTGGATTTATCAATGAAACAAAGCCGGTAGCATTTTTTGACGACGGCACTTCGAAAAGAGCCATATCATTCATCGTTAAGAATAACAGTATCTCCTTTGGAGCGTTAAAAACGGGTTTGGATAAAACACTGATTATTGACCCCGTTATATCATGGGGTACGTATTATGGTGGACGATCTCTGGATCTTCCCGACGAAATAGCAGTAGATTCTTCCGGAAACAGCTATATCACCGGCCGCACGAAATCGAGCTCGAAGATTGCAACAAGCAATGCATTTGATACCCATTATGATAATGAAGACGACATCTTCTTAGCACGGTATAATTCAAATGGTAAATTGAAATGGGCTACTTATTACGGGGGCAGGGGAGATGATGTTGCCTATGGAGTATTGGTAGATCCGAACCAGCAAGTTGTTATTGGAGGAAAAACTAAAAGCGATACCGGGATTGCCAGCTATGCCGGAAAGTGTACCATACAGTGTAAATACACAAAAAAAAGCCTGGATGGTTTTTTAGCAAAGTTTACAGCAGATAAAGGGACTTTAAAGATGAGCACTTACTTAGGCGGTCCGGGGAACGATGAAATTCTGGGCATTGCCTGTGATGCTGCCGGCGATATATATGCCAGTGGCTATACGGAAAGCGATACGGGTATTGTATTGGGAGACGTAGAGGATTCGACGTACGGTGATTTTCTGGATCCTGATACCCTGGATGGTGATATAATAATGATGAAATTCAATAATGCCCTTACGGAACGGATCTGGGGATCTTATTATGGCAGCAGCGGCCGCGACAGGGGCCATAATGTTTGCGTAGATCCTTTCGGACATGTCTATCAGTCCGGCACGATTGAAGGTTCGTCCAAAAATCTTGCAACCTGGGGAGCATGGGACAAGAGTAAATCGGGCGGCCTTGATGCCTTTATTTGCAGCTGGACTTCGACAGGTAAAGTAGCATGGTTCACCTACTATGGAGGTAGCACCGTGGAGCATGGACGGGGGATTTGTGCAGATGAGGGAGGTAATGTATATAATGTGGGTTACACCAATAATGTATGCAAAGACACGATATGCTTTGACTTAGCCTCGCAGGGATCCTTTAAGACTGTTCATCCGACCCCTGATGATGATGGTTTTGTGGTGAAATTCGATTCTACAGGTCAAAGAATATGGGCGAGCTACTTCGGAGGCAGGGGGAATGATATTGTGCGCTCCATAAAGGTGGCCCCGGCAGGAGCTCCAATATATATAGAAGGAATGACGCGGAGCGGAAATAATCCTGTTACAGAGGATGCTTATCAAAAGGTGCTCAATGGAAAGTCAGACAATTTTTTTGCAAAGATTAACTGGGAGGGATCTCAACTTATCTATTCTTCTTTTTATGGTGGCGCAATTGATGAGACTCCTTATAACAATGCATACTATGAAGGCACACTGGATATTGATCCTGCCGGGAATATTTACATTGCTTCCTGTACGAACAGCGAGGACAGTATCTCGACGGACGGCACTTCCATCTTAAGGCCGGATCAGATGGATGTTTATGTGGTTAAGTTTACGGATGCCTGCGGGGGCGATGAGGATCCGTTTGAGCCGAATGACAATTATGGCAAGGCACCGAACCTCCCCTTTAACCCGGTAAAGAATACGGTCACCATTCACGCATTAATACAACAAAGCAATGATGTGGATTATTTCGCCATTGTTCCACCCACTCCTTATTTAAAGGTGATATTATCTGGCCTGTCTGCCAACTATGATCTGTATTTATATAATGTTAATGAGGAGGAAGTTGGCTATTCCACGAATGCAGGATTAACAGAAGATACCATCCTGTTTAACAACGTAATTGTGGGCGAACGCTATTACGTGGCGGTAATACCAATTGACTCTTTCAGCTATAGTGCAAACCAATGTTATACGCTTAGCCTTTCCGGCAGCACTATTCCTTTCAGAATGCAAAGCAACCTGGCTCCTGGTTCTGAGGAAGAATTTGTTGCCTCATTGTTTCCCAATCCTGCCACTTCAGCATCCAGCCTTATAATCAGGAATAAAACCCGGGATGACTTTACAGTTACCATTTTTGATTTGCCTGGAAATATGATTTCTTCAGAAAGACATCACCTTCTTATGGGGGATCATTCCATTCCCTTAAATACCGAAAACCTCAGCGGAGGAAGTTATTTAGTTCAAATAAATACGGGCACCAAACAGTCTGTTTTAAAGCTGGCTCTTATAAAATAAAATCGAATGGTTTTACAGTATTCCCTGATCGATCAATAGCTTTGCTTTTAGCACGGTTATGATGGTGAGGGCATCCTTAATTTCATCGCGCATCACTTTCTGGTACAGGTCGTGGAAAGGAATTTTTTTCACCTGGAGCACCTCAGTTTCTTCTGGCTCGGATTGGTGGAAGCTTAATTCTTTAGCGGCGAACAGAATCCCTTTCTCATCAGTACCTGAATTGGAAAGATGACACTCTGCAATTTTCATCCAGCGGGCTGCACTTATTCCGCACTCTTCCGACAGTTCCCGCTTCGCCGATTCCAGTGGCTCGATTCCATGGGGGCCTCCGCCTTCCGGAACCTCCCAGCTGTATTCTTTTACCGGAAGACGAAACTGACCTACTATCCAGGTGTTGTAGTGCTCATCCAGAGGCAATACACCAATGGCGAGGTTCTTAAAATGAATCACGCTGTAGATCCCTGGTTTTCCAATAGGGTTAGTGACCTGATGCTCCGACACATTTACCCAGGGATTATCGTAATATTCATTGGTGCCGTTAATTTTCCAGGGATTCTCTTCAGACATTAAAATTAATTTTAGATGTTATAAGATTTTAATTTTTGAAAATGGTATTATTTATTCCGTCAGAAATTTAAGTACTATCTCCTCCATATTCATTGATTAATCTTTCTGCCAGTTCCGGAACACCAATGGTGGCATTCGCATTTACAATTTCCAGGTTCGGTATGTGACTTACCTCCGGGATGTGCGGATCAACCAAAAATTTTAAAGCATCATAAGGTGCATACATGGCAAGGCCGGCAGCAGGATAAACCTGGAGTGAGGTTCCGATTATCATTAGAATTTCCGCTCGCTGTGTTTCACCGATTGCTGCTTCCATTTGAGGAACATCCTCATAAAACCAGACGATATGGGGCCGGAGCTGGCTGCCATCTTCTGCCAGATCTCCCAGGTTAATTGTATCGGGGCAATCATAAATTAAAGACGGATTATTACAGCTCCTCGATTTAAAAATTTCTCCGTGCAAGTGGATGATATGGCTGGACCCTGCCCGCTCATGCAGGTCGTCTATGTTTTGGGTAATGATGGTTACATCAAAATATTTCTCCAGCTCTGCCAGCGTTTTATGGCCGGCATTAGGCTGAGCGGTGCGTACTTTTTTCCGCCGTTCATTATAAAAATTCAGCACCAGCTGCGGGTTCTTCTGAAAGGCAAATGGAGTTGCCACATCTTCAATACGGTGCTGTTCCCATAAGCCATCGGAATCACGAAAGGTCTGTATTCCGCTTTCTGCACTAATGCCTGCACCGGTGAGTATTACCAGTTTCTTTTTCTTAAGCATGGTTGATATAGGCAACAATTACTTTGCAAAAATAAGAATGTGGCAGTCTATTCCCTCTGAATGTTTCGGTTAACTTTGTAATCGGAATACACTAAACGTTAATTCACTAATGCCATTTTTTTTGCGAAATATTGATACACCTCCTCTATTAACACTTATTTTTTTTCTTCTTTTTTCTTCTTTCGAAAATTTTGCCGTCAGGGCTCAGACCCATGAGACAAATGCACCAGCTCTTTTGCGGCCGGTGCAATATGTAATCACGCTTGCGCCGGTAAACGGAGGTAAAGCGTACCATGTATATCGCAATGCTAAGATTGTTGCGAACCTTAACAACGGTGTGCTGATATCGGGTAAGGTGCGTGCAATCTCTAAAGATTCCATTTCACTCGATTATAAAAACTACGCAATCAGCAGCATCACGAATTTTAAATTTAATCCGGGAAACGCTCTTGGAGTGGCAGCGGCTATTGGGGCTGTGATCGGACTGGCAGCAATAGCGTTTACCGCCAGCTCAAAAGATAACCAGCGCAGCAGCGCAGAGGATGCAATTTTTTACAGTGGCATCGGATTAACGGCAGTAAGTGTCGCCTTACTGATTCCGAATTATTTTATTAAAAAAAACTTCCCAAGAACAAAATACGAGTATATCCCTGTTGCTCTGAATATGTGAAATGCTAACAGTATTAATTCAGGTTGCAATTAAACATCCTTTCCGCCCCATAACAGGATAATTTTTTTTAATTGGCTGAGCATTGAAAGGCTTCCATGCAACCATTAAGTATTACGGCAGTAAATTTCTATTCTCCAGCTTCTCCACTCCATCCGGAAAGCTTGTAGGCGGCTCGATCAATCTACGGTGATAGTCGATTTGACCAATATGATAATTGAGGTGGGCAATCAAATGGAATAAACGCTCTTCGGTAGTATTTCCAGGCCTTCCGTCTTTCAGCGGATATTCCGTTTTCATCTGCTCATCGCTCAAACCGCTAATAATAACTTTAACACGGTAAGTAGCTTCATCAATATCTTTCATCATTTTTGAAGTATGCATGTCTCGCTCCGAAAATTCGAGATCTCGGTTCCTTGTATAACCGGTATTTCCGAGGCCTGCGCCGATAAAATGGTTCAGATTGCCCAGCAGGTGAAGACACAAAGTGCCGGCTGAATTTTTTATGTCACGGTGGATTTGCCAGATATTACCGCGATGCGTATAGCTGCTGATCTCATATTTTAGTTGAATAAGGGCAGCTTCAAACTGTTCAGCAATAAATTGTTGCGACATAAGAGGTATTAGTTTAGCGGGTCAAAAATAAGGGGAAGAAACTTTTCATGAAAAGATATTTCTTTACGTTATTTCTGGAAGAAACTAAATTAAATTACTTACAGCAGTAACAGCTCAGGCCAGATACCATTATGAAAACAAAACTGCAGCAATTAGAAGAAAAGAAATCAAGTGCTTTGGAAGGCGGTGGTCAGAAGCGAATTGAGGAACAGCATAAAAAAGGGAAGCTGACTGCGCGGGAGCGCCTGCACCTGCTGCTGGATGAGGGATCATTTGAAGAGATAGGGATGTTCGTTACGCACCGGTCTCATGATTTCGGAATGCAAAAAGAGGTCTATTTAGGAGATGGAGTAGTTACCGGTTATGGAACTATAGACGGAAGGATGGTCTATGTTTATTCGCAGGATTTCACCGTCTTCGGAGGATCACTCTCGGAGACACATGCGGAAAAGATTGTGCGCCTGCTGGACATGGCCATGAAGAATGGAGTTCCGGTAATAGGGTTAAACGACAGCGGTGGTGCAAGGATACAGGAAGGGGTTGTTTCCCTCGGGGGCTATGCCGATATTTTTTACAGGAACACACTTGCATCAGGGGTGGTGCCGCAGATATCAGCCATTATGGGGCCTTGTGCCGGTGGGGCAGTTTACTCACCGGCCATTACCGATTTTGTTTTAATGGTGGAGAATACCTCGTACATGTTTGTTACCGGACCTAACGTAGTGAAAACAGTGACACACGAAGAGGTGACCTCTGAAGAATTAGGTGGTGCGCTTACCCATGCAACAAAATCCGGTGTTACTCATTTCGCCTGTACGAATGAGCTGGATTGCATTCAGAATATAAAAAAGCTGCTTTCTTACATACCGCAAAATTGCGAGGATATTGCTCCCGTCTATGCTTATGAAGCAGCTGATGAATCACGGCTTTTATTGAATACCATAATTCCGGAGCTGCCCAGCCAGCCTTACGATATTAAGGAAGTGATCACGCTAATAGCAGATGCGGGTTCTTTTCTTGAAGTGCATAAGAACTTTGCAGAAAACATCGTTGTAGGCTTCGCACGATTAGCAGGCAGAAGCATTGGCATAGTTGCGAATCAGCCTGCTGTGCTTGCAGGTGTGTTGGATATCAATGCCTCGGTGAAGGGAGCGCGGTTTGTTCGTTTTTGCGATGCGTTTAACGTACCGTTGCTGGTGCTTGAAGATGTACCGGGATTCATGCCTGGAACTGACCAGGAGTGGAACGGGATTATCACCAATGGTGCAAAATTACTTTATGCGTTTTGTGAAGCAACCGTACCGCGTGTTACCGTGATTACCAGAAAAGCATATGGTGGTGCTTATGATGTAATGAACTCAAAGCACATTGGTGCAGATTTAAACTATGCGTGGCCGGTTGCTGAAATAGCAGTGATGGGTTCTAAAGGAGCTGCTGAAATTATTTTCAGGAAGGAGATCAATGCAGCAGAAAATAAAGAGCAGAAGCTGAAAGAAAAAGTAGACGAGTATGCTGCGAAATTTGCGCATCCCTACGGTGCAGCCGGCAGGGGATTTATTGATGAAGTGATCCGTCCCGATGAAACACGGATAAGGCTTATGAAAGCATTTTCAATGCTCGAAAATAAGGTGGCAAAGCTTCCGAATAAAAAACATGGAAACATTCCACTGTAAGCACGACAACAGTTTTAGAATTCAGAAAACATGAAAGCGAAAACCCAGGGATAGTGTAAGTAATTGCACGGTCAGGAAACACTGAAAAAACCTCCATTACTGCGTGAATAAAAACTTCAGTGAGATTCTCCGCCGTATAGCCAATCCCTTCCTCTTCGGGAGCATCATCATTTCGCTGTGCACCCTTTCGATGCTGCTTGAAACGTATGTATTATTCGGATTAAAAATAAAACTGGACGGGCTTGCCGGAGTGGTCTTTTTTGCCACCTTATTTCTGTACAATTTTCACCGGCTGATGGGGGTTGGGCGAATTAAATCAGAGGATTACGGCATCATCACAGGATGGTCTGCGCGCAACCAGTTTGTATTGCTGATGCTTGCCATAATCGGCGCAGGCGGGGTTGGGATATTTGTTTTTCATATTGTGCCTTCAATTTTGCTTCTTCTTTTTCCGCTTGGCGCATTTTCCTTGTTATATGAATTGCCATTGGTTAGGTATAAGCACCGTTTCAACCAGATCAGGAATCTGTGGATGTTTAAGATCTTTATGATCACCGGCGTTTGGGCGATTGCTACCACGCTGCTGCCTGCACTTAACGCGGGCATTTCTCTCCGCAATCAGGAAGTATGGCTGGTAGTGGCTGAAAGGATGGTATTTATCTTTATACTGGCATTATGCTTTGATGCGCGGGATGTTCACTTCGATGTTAAGGACCATTTAAAAACGATACCCGTGCTTCTTGGTAGTAAAGGAACCAGGGTTCTTTATAGAATAAGTGCTGTTGTATTTATTGGTATCACAGCCATTCATTACGTGGTGCTGCACCATTCCCGTGGCCTGGCTATCGCAATGGCCGCATCAATTTGTTTTACTTACATTATAGTCGAGCGCGCCTTGCCGCGCCGGTCTGATTATTACTACTTGTTCCTGGTGGATGGAATGATGATTACTCAGTTTTTATTCACCATCTCGCTCTGTCAATTACAATAGGCTTGAATAGAATTTCTCAATCAGAAAAGTGAATGGCACCTCTTTTTTTTATAATGTGCATTGAACAGGTAGCCTTTCTTAAGTGTTATTTGAGCGTATATACTAAGTATTCTTAGCAATACGGTTTTTAACTCGTCGGAAGCTTATGATGCACCATAGAACGGTAGACTCACTTATCGATATTAAGGTAATTTACCTGGAGCCCGCGATCAGGAATTACCCACGCGGCTTGGAAATTTTAAGCAAATATCCCCATGCAGCTATTGTGGAGGTTCCTTCGCACTGGAACATTCCTGAGCTGCATGGCAATGAGGGTTCTGCAGATGACTGGACGAAGATCAAGCGGGATGTTCTGATTCTTGGTATAAAAAAATCACTTACTGCCAGGCCTAACACCCGCAGCTCTCATTTTGTAGCACCCTCACAATCGAATGGCTGTACCATGGCCTGTTAGCGACTGCTCTGTGGATGCAGCAATTTGTGCCAACGTGAAAGATATGATGAACCTTTTTCAAGAGATACCCAATGCAAAGCTCACCTTTGCCACAAAATTTGTGAACCGTGAGATGCTTGCATACGACCCACAATTAAAGACCAGGATCAGGTTCAGCCTGATGCCGCATAAAATGTCGAAGCTGGTTGACGTGCGCACCACTTTTATTAGTGAGCGGATTGATGTAATCAATGATTTTGTGGATGCAGGATATGAGGTGAATGTTAATTTTTCGCCTGTAATTTTTTATGAGGGATGGATTGAAGATTACATGACATTATTTGAGGAAGTAAACGACAAGCTTAACGAGAAAAGTAAAAGCCAGCTGGTCTGTGAAATTATTTTCCTTACACATAATGAGCAGTTGCATGATGTGAATTTGGGATGGCATCCCAAAGCAGAAGAGGTGCTTTGGAAGCCGGAGTTGCAGGAGGTTAAATACAGCCAGACAGGAGGCAGAAACGCGCGGTATAAAAGAGGTTTGAAAAAAGAGTTGGTGGAGGCACTTATAGATATGGTGCATTCCGAAATGCCGTATTGTAAAATCCGGTACGCCTTTTAATTACATTCAGTTATTTTATTGCTTGCTTATATATCAGAAAGTGGTTACGTTAAATGGGCTGAAGAAGAATCTATATTAACTTCACCTATTATTCACGTAAGAGTTCCTTTGAAATTCTATTGCGTATTAAAAGTAATTACATATGGATAAATTGTTTGTTGTCATCATGTCTTTGTTTCTATTTTTTTCATGCAATACCTACGATGTAGCGCCTATTAAAAGAGGATATAGTAGCCATACCGTTATTGAAAAAATCGGTGAACCGAAGCTAAAGCGAAACATGGACACTGGTGTTGACTGGTGGTACTATGGTAAAAGGCAGGTCGTAGTATTTGAAAATGATACGGTTACCCGAGTAATTCATAACATAAAATCTGAATTGGATTCTTTGAACTCTGTTCAGAAAAGAAAAAGTGCAATAATCGGAGACAAGTGAAACTATATAGCGTGAGGCATAGTTTTTAAATACAGAACATTTTAAAAATCAAAGTGAATAAAGCCGCATTAAAAAAATTAAGCGCATTTAAAGATGTTTTTGTACCACCTTATTAAAAATATTTTACTTCACCCTATCTTCCTCAATTAAAATTGTAGTGTATTCCAATTCCCAAAAACCGGTAAACATCGAAACTTCCAAATTTACGTATACTACTAATCTTGTTCGATTGATATACCGGAAACCCGTAGGCAATGCCAAAAAGATTTGCAGTTAGAGAAATTCTTTTAGAAAGAAAATATTCAAATCCTATTGAGGGTCCTGCGCCAATGTATAAAAGTTTATCCGGGGCACGATTGATTTCTACGCCAGAAGAATATTTTAGAAAACCATTGAATGATGGATTGAAATAGGCATTTTTAAACAATTTAAATTTTAGCTTTCCTCCGGCGAATACCTTTACACCCCATGATTTATGGTTAGGTGATCCGGACCAATAAGGAATAAATCCAGCTTCAAAATAAAACTTGTTTTTTATTCTGGAATCAAACTCAAATGCCAGGCCGCTATTGCGAATTATATTATTGCTAAAACTTTTTTTCTCTTTCAGGTTACTGATTACCTCTGATAAATAAGGCACAAATGTACCCAGTTCAAGGCCTGCTGAATTTTTATAATACGGATATTTAAAACTTTTTTGTCCGGTGCAAATGAAAGGTAGTAAAGCGCAGATTATAATTAAGGCAAATACTTTCATAGTAATGGAAATATTTAAACATATTAATTAAATTGTACTTTGTTCACATTCTTCCTGCGAATAAATTGCAAGTATAGCTATCCAAATCAGTAACTTCCATTCACTAAAATTTTTCGAACGACGTTAATTGTGGAACTGGTGAATTGCAGCAGGCACATTCCGGAAGGCAGATTATTGAGAGAAAAATTCCGGGATTGGCCTTGTGGCATTATTTAAATTTTCTTCATACAGTATTTTTCCGTTCATCCCGGTTATCGTCATAATTCCATTGAAGATTTCATTTTCACCATTATTTATCACTTCAAATGAACCGGTAGTAAAAGAAGGGCATAACGAGCAGGTTTAGTGGGTAATTTGAGAGAGGAGGAACCGCAGTGGCGCAGGCTACATTGCCTATGCCTTCGGGTAAATGATCAAAAAGAAAACCGTTGGATAATTCAAGCAGTGTATCCATCTGCGGTGATTGCGGCAAGATCCCATGGCCGATGCCGGGAAAAGGATGGAGATGCGACTCCATATTATATCGAAGCGCAGCGTCGTGAATATCGAAGCTTCCGAACAAATAGATTCCTGAGGGTCCGTAGCCGGAAGTAGGGAACAATGGTGTCGTTCGTTCCATGAAAAAGGTAGTGAGGAGTAGTTTCATTTTTTAGCCAGGAAGTATCTACGATTCCGCCCCAGCAACCGATGATGCTCCTTACACCAGATCCAAACCCGGTATTGCCGCTGCTTTGATCCAGAGGCCCCAGCTTTTGCTCATCAACAAAAGGATTGATTTCTTCCTGTTCCCAATAGGCACAAGTCAGCGCAATCAAGGCTCCAGCAGAAGTGCCGATCATAAATATAGCCGAAGTGTCGGCGCAGTAATCGGCTCCATGTGCTTTAAAGAATCTTATTGCGGCTTTTGCATCCTGTGTAGCTTCGTATCCCTCTTCGTAGTTATCGGCGGGGGTGGTGGGATTTTCAACGCCGAGCCTGTAGTTTATCGAAGCTACAAGATACCCCCGCTGAGCAAAATAATTACCAAAGGTAATTGCCTTGTCGCAGCACTTATCGCTTCCCGTTCCATGAGCATATATCAGCACGGGTCGCAGGTAATTAACTGATGCACTCGGTTTATATATATCAAGAAATAGTGTCTCCTGCAGATTTGTTTGCCAGTTAAAAATTAGAACCGTATGGAATGTTGATCGCTTTAATTATCTCCGGATAAACCGCATCCTTAAAAGCTCCCGGCGGTGCTGGTTGAGCAAAAGAAAAAACAGGCCATAAGTAAAGAGCCCCAATCAAGAGATACTTATTATGAGCATATTTTTTCATGGATCACTTCATCAGTAAATTTTGAAGCGTCAAAATAAAATTCTGGTTTTTATGAATTCAATAAAATCGTGATTTCAGGCAGTAAGATTTTAGCCCTTACAGATTAGGTAATATTTTACATTAAATCCAGAATTGAATTTACTGCTATTACGGGTGATAGCCAACAAAAGATTACGGAGTTTCCTTTATTTAATGGCAGATTATTTACAGTTCAATGAACAATATTCATTTTCTGTGTAAACTTTTGGTTGCCCTGCTTAATAGTAACCATATATAAGCCCGGCTTCCATTCGTGGGTATCGATTAGCATATTCAACGTGCTTCCGGATTCAAACCTGTCAGCAAACAGCTGCTGGTCCAGGACATTGTAAATAAAAAGACTCAGCGGTTCCTCCGTTTCGGAAGAAAAGCTAATAGAAACCTGGTTTTCGACAGGATTAGGGGAAATGGTAAATAGATTCCCTGCCATTTCCACACCCTCATCATCAGAATCAGGTTCCCGGGTATTTACTATGTTCTTCAAAAAACAGGAAATATCTTCTATAGGATCAGTATCTCCCAATGCCGTCTGAAGGCTATCAAGTGTTTTTTTGTATTGCTGGATCCGCTGGGCGTAGTCTGAATTATTTATTTGATTTGTATTTTCCTTTGGGTCATTTACCAGGTCGTAGAATTCTTCCGTGGTGGAACTGCAATAGTGGTGCACATAGGTATAATCCAGGGAACGGATACCGCGGTTTGAAGGCACTCCCTTTTGTCCTCCAAATTCATAATAGAAAAGAGGACGTTTGATTTCGCCCGTTACCAGTTTATGTAAAGAGACTCCATCCATATTATAGGTATTGGAGATGCCTGCTGCATCCAGCATGGTAGGTGCAATGTCGATTGTAGAAGCAATTTGATTTTTAATTACAGCAGAATCTGAAAACCATTTTGGATAGCGCACAAAAAACGGCAGGCGGATCGATTCTTCCTGCATAATTTCTTTGCCTTGCAATAAATGCTCTCCTTTTAAATAGCCGTTATCAGATGTAAAAAATATAAGGGTATTGTTCAGCAACCCTTTTTTCTCCAGGTAACTTATCAGCGTATCGACATCATATTCTATGCCCGCAAGAGTCTGGTATTCTTTTAAAGTATTTGAAATAGTAGTGGCCGAATCAGCCTTCCACTGAAGAGAGCCTCCATAAAAGAAATCGGGATAATTCTTTGAATAGGTGTAAAAATTAGATGGAAAAGGCATGCGTTCATTTTCGTACAGATGGGAATCTTCCTTACGAGGCATGGATGGCGTGTGGGGTGCCCGTGTAAAAAACATAAGCATAAAAGGTTTATCAGCAGGTGCATCCTTTAAAAAGGTTAAAGCCAGCGCGGGGTAAGTATCCAGGATGTTACCCTTTATGGTAGTATCTTTTCCATTTACGATGTACGGAGGATCATTATAAAAATCATTGGTAGTAACAGCATACCAATTGAATCCTTTTGGTACTCCCTGTCCCTGCCCGTATTTCCCTACGAACCCTGTATAATAACCGTTGTCAGTAAGTACCTGCTGTACAAGAGTTCCATTGCTCATATGGTTGCCATTATTAAGTACTCCATTGTGATGTCCATACAAACCGGTATAAATGGAGACGCGGCTGGGTGCGCACTGAGAAGTGGATGGAATCATGTATTGAAAATTCACACCTTCATAAGCAATGCGATTTATAGAAGGTGACTTAAACCAGTTAGGGCCACCTGTGGGCAGAAAAGTATCATACCGGCCATCATCCATCAAAATAACCAAAATGTTAGGCCGCTGTCCGGAATTAGCAGTTATAAAGGTTACTGTCTCCGTCCAGTCAGAAGTATTCTGGCCGCAATTACTTTGCAGCTGCACGTCATAATTTGTAGCAGGCAGCAGCTTTTTCAATTTATACGTAGTATTATTCAGATCATTAACTTTTGTCCATCCTGAAGTTCCTGTCACCCGGTATTTTAAATTATACAGTGAGCTGTTACATTTTGCCTGCCAGCTTATAGTTGCAGAAGAATCGGTAACTGCAGTTATAAAAACCTGTTGTGGTGCCGAACAAACTAATGTTTGAAAGATAACCGGTTTAGAATATCCCTGCGTGGTATTATCAGAGCAAAATGATGCCACCTGCACGCTATACTTAGTATCAGCAGCAAGACCTGTGACGGTGTAACTGGTGGCGTTTCCGGCGTTTACGGTTATCCAGGCAGCAGATGAGGAAACTTTATATTGAATCTTATATAAAGTTGCACCTGTTACGGCAGACCAATCCACAACAGCATCACAGCTGGAAACACTGGTAACCTGGAGGTTATTTGGCTTTTGAAGAAAGCACTGAGCGTAAGAATGGGTAAATGGAATTACAATTAAGCTTAAGAGTAGTAGCGTATATTTCATCATTATTATTCATTTTATAGGATACAGAAATGTTAATTACAGGTTGACATTTGATCAGCAAAATTTTAAAAGACTACTGATACTACATGATCAATAAAAGATGGTTAATCAGTTTATATTTAAAATTTTTTGAAAGGATTATATGCTAAAGTACATCAGATTTCAAGCGTATGCTGAGAAAAGTTACAATGAGATTTATTTTAAAATGGTATTGGATCAAGAGAATTTTTTGGCTGCCGGAAATATTTATAAAACAATTCAACCGCTCTTAAACCTTCACTGCCTAAATCGATGGTAAATTCATTAACGTACAGCCGGATGTGCTGCCATATCACTTCTTCATCCATTTCCTGAGAATACTCTTTAACAAATTTAAGTGCTTCTTCGAAATGTGTTAAAGCATATTTTACACTGGATCTTATAATTTTATTTATTATTTCCGACTGATCAGGCGGGAAAGATTTCCTTATAAAAATTCCGCCAAGCGGAATAGGGCTTTGTGTTTGAGCTTCCCACATCTCACCTAAATCAGCCACTTTCTGCAACCCCTTCTTCTGATACGTAAACCGGTTTTCGTGAATAATAACTCCGAGATCGGCTGTTTCATTCAAAACGGCATCTTCAATTTCAGAAAAAACCATTTCCCAAAGGTCGCCGTGGTTTTTAAAAAAAATGTTAAAAAGAAAATTAGCAGTAGTCAGCCGTCCCGGCATAGCCACTGAGCAACCAGCTATTTCATCTAATGCAATCTTTCTTTTTGAGATTAACAGAGGTCCGCAATTTCTGCCGAGAGCACTTCCTGAATGTAATAAGGAGTAATGATCGCGGGTGTATGAGTAAGCTGCATAACTTAGTTTGGTTATATCCAGCTCTCCGTTTACTGCCCGGCGGTTAAGAGTTTCGACATCTTCTATAACAGGCGAAAACTGAATGCCTTTGCAATCCACTTTTCCATGAAGCATTGCATAAAAAATAAAGGTATCATTGGGGCAGGGAGAAAAACCAAGGGTCATAGCTCGAATGGAATAACGGTTTTAACAATATCAGTCAAATACAGTTCCTGTTGTGATTATAATATTCATTTATTTTTGAAATCACTTACCCACAGTTTAATATTTACTTTGAAAATTATACTTGCCTCCAAATCTCCCCGACGCCAGCAATTACTCTCCGATCTTGGAATCCGGTTTTCGCTGCTGCTTACTGAAGTAGATGAAACGTATCCGGCTGATTTACATATCGGGAAAGTGCCTGAATACCTTTCTGCTAAAAAGGCAGACGCTATTCGCAATCTCATTAAGACCGATGAGCTTCTTATCGCTGCAGATACTGTTGTATTGTTTGAAGATCAAATATTTGGAAAGCCGGAAAATACAGAAGAAGCAAAAAAAATGTTAACCATTCTTTCAGGCAACATTCATGAGGTGATTACGGGAGTAACACTATTAACGAAAGATAAAGCAGTTACATTTTCGGAATTAACCAGCGTGCATTTTAGAAAGTTAAGCGATTCAGTGATTAACCATTATGTAGAAACATTTCATCCGTTTGACAAAGCAGGAGGGTACGCCATACAGGAGTGGATAGGATTGGTGGGAATTGAAAAAATTTCCGGATGCTATTACAATGTAATGGGGCTGCCGGTTTGCCGGCTCGTTAAGGAGCTTGAAAGCTTCGGAATAAATCTTCTTCATAACCAGGATCAATAACTGTTATATCAGGTGCTGCTTATCTTTTTGCATCTGTTCAAAACCAGCATCAATCTGCAGCCCTGGCCCACGCAGTGCCTCAACGGCTAACTGATCACAACGCTCATTTTCAGGATGGCCGGAATGGCCTTTTACCCATTCAAAGGAGATGCTATGCTTTAGGTATAAGGGAAGCAAGAGTTTCCACAGATCGGGGTTTTTCACCTTTTTCCATCCCTTTTTTTCCCATTTTAACAGCCATTCCTGCCGTATTGCTTCTACTACATATTTTGAATCTGAAAAGATTTTTACAGTGCAATGATCCCACTTTAATTGTTCCAGTCCCTTTATTACAGCCATCAATTCCATCCTGTTATTGGTAGTTCTTCTGAAACCTTCCGAAAGCTCTTTTTCAGATGCTCCGAACTTAAGGATGACACCGTAACCCCCAGGCCCCGGATTGCCGGAGCAGGCTCCATCTGAATACAAAAAAATTTGCTGCAACGATTACGGATTGATGTGCAAAGAAATTTGATTTGACTTACAAAGCAACTTAATCCAGGGAATTCTTATGCTGCATTCTATAAGATAAATAATTTTATCTTCGCCGGGTAATTGGTTCAGTTCATTAGTAAAATGATTGATTAAAAGGGAATGAGGTGAGATGCCTCAACAGTTCCCGCTGCTGTGATCCTGCAATAAAATATTTGAAGTGCTTTTAATTCTTCAGCCACTGTTTCAAAATTATGAAATGGGAAGGTGATTAGAAGCCAGGAGAGTCAGAAGACCTGCCAATTCCATTAATCATTTTCTGCTTTCGGGTAAAAAGCAAAGTGAGATGCAATCTCATTTCATTTTCCCGGAAGTTTTTTAAAGGCTGAAAGACTGCACACACCGGCATTATGGAAATAAAATCACATTTAACAATTGGTTTTTTATTTTTTTTCCAGGCCGTTGAGTGGTTTTCTGCAAATGCCCAGGATTCTATTCTTGTTCACGCCATACCAGGGGTAATTATTTCAGCAACCCGAACACCAAAAGGCATAGATAGTATTGGCAGATCGGTTACACTGATTTCTTCACAGGAAATAAAAAGCTCAGCAAATGATCTTGCACAATTGCTTTCCAACTATGCCGGCATTTCCGTGATCGGTGCAGGGCAAAATCCTGGCATGACGGAAAGTATTTTTATGCGTGGTGCCAATAGCAATCAAACCCTTATACTAATCGATGGCATCCGCATTTCTGATCCCTCGTCTGTGAATAATGCAATTGATTTGGCAGAGCTTTCTGTTTCAGGATTGCAGCAAATTGAAATAGTACGCGGATCTCACAGTACACTATTTGGATCTGCTGGAATAGGAGGTGTTATTAATTTGATTTCAGCGACACCTGTTAAAACCGGTTTTCATGGTGAAGTAAGAGTTAAGGCAGGAACGTTTGGTAAAAAAACGTTTCTGCTCGATGAGAACCTTGCGCTTAACTATTCTTCAAAAAAGGGCTTGTATGGCAGTGCTGAATTTTTTAATAAAAATGTAAACGGCCTGGATGCCACCGCTGATACGGTTAGCCGCATAAATGCATTCAAACGTTTTGACAGGGATAATTTCGGGTTAACAAAAGCAAATGCAAAATTGGGGTTTACTGATAAAAAATGGAATGTGTCCGGAACGTATTCTTATACTGATGAACGTACTGATTTCGATAAAAAAGGTTTTAAATATAATGATCCTTACGGGGTAAACCCTGATGCCTGGTACGATGGGGACAGCACCAGAATCTTTACCACCAGGCATCTTAGTACTTACAAGGCAGCGTATCGAATAGACCCGCACTGGCATCTGCAATTAAACGGCGGCATAAGTGTGATAGATCGTCATACTATTGATGATTCTTCCATTGTAAACTATAATGGAGTTTTTGATCACACCATTTCCTCCGGCTTCTACAGGGGTACCAGCTTAAGCAATGATATGCAGGTAACCTGGAATCAGAAAAACATCACAGTATCTGCCGGAGCAGGAGGGATGAGGGAAAGGATGACTTTTCTGACAGATTACTTCACAAATGGAATATTTGGCCCATATGAATCGGTTGTTAATGTAGATTCCATACATCCTCACGCCTTCATTTATAATGCTTTTGTCCAATCCGATTTTTCTGGTGAGCTTATCACCCGTTCATTGTCTTCCTTGCATATTATCGCGGGCATCCGGTGGAACCACCATGATCTCTTCGGAGACAAATGGATGTATGAAATAAATCCGTCTTATTGCATTAAGGCAAATACCTTGGTTTATTTATCGTGGTCAACAGGTTTCAATGCTCCCTCTCTGTACCAGCTTTATGCGCCGGACTTTTATTATATTTCAGATATCTCCAGGGGGAATCCGTCATTAAAGCCGGAAACATCGCAATCTATTGAAGCAGGTTATAAGCAAAAGATTGGAAATACATTTTCCCTTGCGCTTTCAGGATACCGAAGCGTGGTGGATAATGAAATTGAATACGTGTACTTATGGGATAAAGACATTCCGGTCAATTTATTAGGTACGGATTTTTCACGGGATGATTACCGTGGCGATACTTATATAAATATCGGAACACAGACTAATTACGGTGCCGAACTAAGCTTCAGTTACAAACCTGTTGCTAAGATTAAGGTGGATGGCACCATCAGTGTGGTGAAAGGAAAACTTACTTACAGGGCTTCTTCAATAGATACAATGCATACAGAAAGCAACCATGTACAGCTTTATAGTAACGGCGCTTTTCCGTCTTCAGAAATAACTACCAATGGATTAATCAGGCGACCCAATACGGCCAACCTTAAAACGACCTGGTTTCCTCTTCAAAAATTTTTCGCACAGTTAAGTGCCTATTGGAGTGGTCGCCAAAAGGATATTTATTATGATTCAAACCTTGGACCATTCGGAGCGCTCGGCTCCATTCCCGTTAAAGGATATGTCTTGTTTGATGGCTTATTTAATTATGAATTTTCAGAACACTTTGGCTCCAGTTTAAAAATTGAAAATATTCTGAATACACATTACACGGAAATCAATGGTTTTACTACTAAGGGACGGGCAGTTTATTTAACCTTGAAAGGATCATTTTAAAATTACAAGCCATGCCATTACTACAGCTGTTATCTTTTATCTGAATTTTAGTTTATCAAGGAGTTAATGATTAAAGCAGCAATTTTTTGGAGCGGAGGGAAAGATTCGGCGTTGTGCCTTGATGAGATAATGCAATCTTCAGAATACCAGGTGGCTTATCTGGTTACCTTCTTTTCCGGCGAACCTTGTCTGGTTAGTACGCATGGAATTCGCGTTGAATTGCTTAGAAAACAAGCCGGCGCTATTGGTATACCTCTAAAAGAGATTTATGTAAAGAATAGCACCAATGCGGAATATGAATTTGAATTCGGAAAGGTGATGGAAGAACTTAAATCGGAAGAAATACATCACGTTATTTTCGGTGATATTTTTCTGGAAGAGATAAAAAGCTATAGAGAAAGCTTGTTGGCGGATAATTGGATGAAAGGTGTCTTTCCTCTCTGGAAAAAAAATACAGAATTTCTTTTACAAATTTTTTTGACAAGAGGCTATAAAGCAATCACCTGTTGTGTGAACAGCGCTTTTTTGGATCAGTCGTTTGCAGGAATAAGGCTCGACTTTTTTTCGAGGAAATGGTTACCATCCTCCATTGATGTTAGCGGCGAAAATGGGGAATATCACACATTCGTATTCGATGGTCCTTTTTTTAAAAATGAAGTAAAATTTAAAAGGGGAGAAAAGGTGTTCCGGCCGCTTGAAATTAAACTCAGCAATCTAGCTTTAGAAAAAATCGGATACTGGTTTATCGACCTTATCCCGGTATAAGACTACACTTTTATTATGGAAGGGTTTGTTTTCTTAAGAAGTTCATACCCTCCGAAAAGCACACCGCAATAAAAAAGGTCACCGGCAATGGTATTTCCAAAAAACGGAATTCCTTCTGCAAAGCACTTTCCAAGGCCTTGTGCATCCTGCGTATACAGCCCTGCTCCAAGCCAAACAAAGAAGTTGGTAATGAAGAAAAAAAGAAGTGAGGAAACGAGAGAAGCGAGAATTATATTCGGTACGCTTACTCTGTTTCGCAGATATATTCCAATAACGGTAATGATGGCAAATGCTCCATAAACATCCCAGATGCCCGGATGAAATCCAATAATAAAATCAGTGACCACCATTGCAATCAGGGGTACAAGGAAAGCGTATTTCTTTTCACGAAAACTAGCGCCGCTGAATAGAGCCATTGCAGCAATTGGAGTGAAGTTCCACAGGTGAAGCTGGTTGGATAAAAGACGGCTTAAGGAAGCGCATAGGATAATCAGACATAAAATAATAAACTGGGAAGAGAAAACTTTATCTTTCATGGAGATCATTTTTTCGTGGGTAAATTTACTTGAAAAATCAGTTCATCAAAAGTTATTGATACTTAATATATGGTTTCACAAATGCCGTGGATAGCGCGCAGCTTTAATTTCGATATCCCAATAGACTTGTTTCCTTACGTGTTAGTTCGCTATGGCGGAACGCCGGCAAGGGTTGAGGACATGATACAAAATCACAACAATACGGAAGTATTAAACCGGAACATGGAAACTGTATGTCAAAGATCATTTGAAAAATTCTGAAAGCAAATCACAACCGTTGGCATCAAATCACAACACAATTCAAGCTATAGTGATGTAGGTTGAACCTGACTGCCCCATTAAATAGCGATTATTACAGTCAGCAGGCTCTATTTCTTTCGCCGTTTGTTTCTTGCACATATAGGGCACCATTTCCCGCGTCTCACCGTTCTTAAAGCAGTTACCCATCGGTGCCCTTCACCGCATAGCCATTCTACTCTCGAGTTAATATTCTTGTACTCCTTAGATAGTATCTTTCCGCCGCGCTTTTCAGCAATTTTTGCGTACACTTCAAGTGGAAAGAGCGATTTTTTATGACTGCGAATGGTAGCACATTGGGGACACCATTTCCCATTCTTAATGTTGTGAGGTTTAGACCACCATACATGACCTGCTTTGCATTTCCATTTTAATTTTGTATAGCAATTCACATAAGTTTTTGACAGCAATTTGCCAGCCTGATCTTTTGCAATTTTTATGAATATTTTAATGCTGTCCTTTTGTTTCTCAGCAATATCAGTGTGAAAGCATCGAAAGCACCATTGACCTCGCTGTATTGCGTTTGGAAGTGCCCACCATTCATGACCTTGTGCACACCGCAATTGAAGGCGTGTAGCATTGTTAACGTAGTCAGTGGATAAAAGCTGGCCCCCGCGGTTCTTTACAATCCTGGTGTATATATTAAAATATTTCTTTTTTCTTTTTTCAGTTTTTTCATTATAAGAACAAATCGGACATCGTATTCCTTTCCTTTTTATTCCGGCAGCCTGGACCTTCCAGCAATGTCCATTATGGCATTTAAAAAGAAGCTGGGTTTTTAAATTAGCGTATGTGGTGGAGAGGCATTCGCAGCCTTGTTCATGTGCCAGCTCATGAAACTTATTAAGCCGTATTTTCTTTTCATCATTCTTAGCACATTGCATACACCATGAACCTTGCTGTATGTGTGCAAATGCTCTTTCAAAAACGTGTCCTTGCTTGCATTTCCAGATAAGCTTGGAAAACATTTCTGCATATTCTTTACTAAGGCATTTTCCTTCCCGGGTGCCTGCATAAAATTGCATATCATTAATAGTATACTCCACTTATATTTTTTAAACACCCAAGGCTGTTCAAGGTATGAATCAAAAAAGAATTCAATTATTTTTCTCCGCCATCAGGTATGCTTTTATAAAGTCATCGATGCCGCCGTCGAGCACGGCTTGTGTATTGCTGGTTTCAAAGCCGGTCCGTGCATCTTTCACCAGCTTATAGGGATGCAGCACGTAATTCCTGATTTGTGAGCCCCACTCAATTTTCTTTTTACCTGCCTCAATTTTATCCCGTTCTTCATTGCGCTTTCGGATTTCTTCTTCGTACAATTTCGACTTTAGCATTTTGAGTGCCTTATCCTTATTACCGCCCTGTGTACGGTCTTCCTGGCAGGCTATTACAATGCCGGAAGGTTTATGACGCAGCCTTACAGCGGTCTCTACCTTATTTACGTTTTGTCCGCCTGCACCGCCAGAGCGAAAAGTTTCCCATGTGATGTCGTTAAGATTTATTTCTATCTTAATTGTATCGTCAACTAAAGGATACACAAAGACCGAAGCGAATGACGTGTGACGCCTAGCATTGGAATCGAATGGAGAGATCCGTACTAGTCGATGAACACCTGATTCTGATTTTAAATAGCCATAAGCAAAATCACCCTCTAATTCTATGGAGCAGGATTTGATGCCTGCCACTTCACCGTTCTGAATATCGAGCTCGTGAATTTTATACCCATTTTTTTCTCCCCACATCAGGTACATCCGCATCAGCATTGCTGCCCAGTCACAGCTCTCAGTACCACCGGCCCCGGCATTGATTTCCAATATGGCACCCAGCTGATCTTCCTGGGAAGTAAACGTAGATCGGAACTCCAGGTCGTCAATAGCGTCTAACGCTGTTTTATATTGCAACTCTAAATCTTCGGCGGTACCTTCACCAGCCTGATAAAATTCTAATAAGACCTCAGTTTCACCCACCTCTTTTTCTGCAGTATTATAAAGATTTACCCATTGCTTATTAATCTGTATCTGCTTCATCAATGCTTCTGCTTTTTTTGGATCGTTCCAAAAATCAGAGGCAGAAGTGAGTTGTCCATCCTCTTTAATTTTTTCTACACGGTTTGCGTAGTCAAAGAAACCTCCTCAGTGCCTCAAGTCGGCTCTTTATATCTTTTAGTTGATCGGTAGTCATAAAAATTAGGAGTTACAATTTCTTTTGTTAAACAAAAATAATTTATCACGTATTATCCTATTTGTATTGCCGGTAATTTAATTTTTTGGTGCTTATTTCTGTAAGACAATTGGGAATATTTTTCTACAGAAAATTATTGGTTTTCTACAATTATAAAAATTGTAAAACCCTTACAGAGTATAAATTTACGGTATGATTTTTTATGATCCTATAACCATCACCACTTAATGTATTTTGTTGGAATCTCCTCTTATTTATAATAAGTCTCTTAACATGAAAATGTACTTTAAACTAATTCTTGTGATTACTCCAGTACTGATTCTAATTCTGATTATGAACAGTACAGCACAAATAAGCAATGATACTATGAAAGGAGGTCAGGGATCACCTTCCAATCAGCAAATGAACTCAGGCCAGGGAAATCAGGGAATGATAAAGTTTATAGCAGATGCTATGGCCTCCAACGCTGAAGAAATAAAGTTGGCAAAATTAGGTGAGGCTAAATCCTCTAATTCTGAGCTGAAGAATATTGCGAAAACTTTAGTAACTGATCACACTAAGATGCTGAACGATCTTAGGAACATGACAAGCGGAAAAAACATGATGCATCCAGATATAGATTCCAGCAAAGCAATGACCGATGTCAAAATGCTAACTAATAGTAAGCCGGATGACTTTGATAGAACCTGGACAGATATGATGATAGAAGGTCATCGTGCAATTATAAATAGATTTAAGAGTGCAATGACTGAAGTAAGCGAGCAGCAATTAAAGAGTTGGATCTCATCAGGCTTGCCCAAGATTCAAATGCACCTGGATAAGCTCACTGAATTAAGATCGAAATTGAAATAAACCAACAATAGATTAAGCAGTATTTAAGATCCCGCTTTGGTATTTATCGTTCTCAGCGATATCACAAGGCGTAAAGAGGCGCAGGTTTTGGTGTTTCCTGCGCCCTTTTTTTATTTATCCCTTTGTACATTGCAGATATCAATCATTACAATTTATACTCAAGGAAGCAAAATTAATTAAGTCTGTAAAGGAAGTTTTACGGCATAAGTTTTTCTATAAAAGATGTCACTATTAAATCACTCTTTAAATTCAGAAGATGAAAAAAAGATCTAACGCTACACCAAGAAATAAAAACAATAATCTTAGTCAGGATTCCGGCAATGGAAATCAGGCAGGGGAAAATTTTCCAGGCTATCCCCATTATCCTTCTAAAGAAGATATAATGGATCCCAAGAACGCCATAGAAAAAGAACCCTTTAGTGAGGATAATAGTATTACACCGGGTAAAGTGGAAGCTGCGCCTTATCAAAACAGTTCCATTAAGTCTTCAGGGGCTCCGGTTGAATTCCCCATGCCGCCAGATGCAATAGACGACCTGGAAATTGTTAGCGGAACTGAAGCTGATGTTACGGAAGAAGATCTGGAAATATTAGGATCAGATGAGCTTAACGCCGACCTTGGAGACGACGAAATACTTAAAAACAGAGTATGGCCTGTTGACATGACAGGGGAAGATCTTGATGTTCCGGGTACTGAATTAGATGATGATAATGAGATGATCGGGGAAGAAGATGAAGAAAATAATACGTATAGTCTGGGTGGCGATCGTCACGATGATGTGTAATTAGCGCTTGTTTAAGCCTGGATATTCAATCAGTACAAACAGAAAGCTTTAATTGAGAAGTCTCCAGATTTTATTATTCGTTTGTGCCATTCATTCTGTTTATGCTCAGAATAAAGAAGGTTCGGAGACTGCAAATGAAATTAAATGGAATAAAGATTATAAACTTAGCTATTGTAATTTTCAATCTGCTATCCCTGAGAATACGCCTTGGGCTGGATTGACGTCAAGCAAAATTTTTTTTTCTTATGAAACGGTAAATGGTAAAATTTCTGCTTATACGGTCTATGCGTCTTTTGAACCTGGAAGATCATGGATAAAAATTGATACCTCTTCGGTGCTTCATCATGAGCAGCTTCATTTCGATATTACGGAACTATATGCCCGTAAATTATATGCTGAAATGAAATCGAAAGCCGGGCAGCTTACTGCTTCAAAATCTAAAGAAATCTTTTCAGGCATTAATAAGGAATGGGGCAAGACACAGGAACAATATGATGAGGAAACAGCGCATGGCATTGTATCGGAAGCGCAGGAACAATGGGTTGCAAAAATACAGCTCCTGTTAGAGCAATATGGTCCTTATCCTGAAAGTCAGTAACTATTCTTCCTCTAAACAGGATTTTAGTTGGATAATTAAATTTTAGAATTCCAGTATGAAAGCTATACGGGCTACAATACTGTTCCTTGCAGTTTTTAGTATCGCCATGGGCTACTTTGAATCTGTGGTAGTAATATACTTGCGCGAACTATTTTATCCTAATGGATTTCAATTCCCATTAGCGGTTATTCCTCAAAAGATAGCAGTGGTAGAATTTTGGAGAGAAGCGGCAACAATTATAATGTTATTGATGATGGGGATTATAGCAGGGAAAAATACTGCTCAGCGGTTTTCTTTTTTTCTGTTATGCTTTGGTGTGTGGGATATATTTTATTATATATTTCTAAAGTTGTTATTGCATTGGCCAGCCTCTCTTTTTACTCAGGATATTTTATTCGTAATTCCTGTACCGTGGGTAGGACCGGTACTTGCACCTTGCCTGGTATCTCTTACAATGATAGTTCTTACCCTTTGCGTAGTGTATTACCATGAGAAAGACATCCGGGTCACGATCAGTAATAAAGAATGGTTAATTTTTATTCTTGGGGCCGCAGTGGTAGTCCTGTCTTTTACCTGGGATTATTTACAATACATTTCTTTGAATAACGGTTCCATATGGACACCGGTGAGCCAGGCAGCACTATTTGATGAAATACCACATTTTATCCCACAGGATTTTAATTGGTGGTTATTCTCAGCAGGTGAGCTGTTTCTAATAGCGGGAATATTCCTGATGGTTTACCGGCATAGAAAGCTTACCTATAATTAGTAAATGCTGTCAGTTAAATATAGCATTTCAGCACTTTTTTAATTTTATTGGCGACGGTGTTTATCTGATGTTCATCATCATATTTTTTTCTTGGCCAGAAAAATCCCTTTAAACCATCTCCTTTGCTTCGCGGTATCACATGGATGTGAAAATGAGGAACGCTTTGACTAACCTTATTATTCATAGCTACAAAAGAACCCTGGGCATTCAAAGATTCTTTCATTACTACCGAAAATAACCTGGCTATCTTAAACAGGGGTTTTATTAAATGGTCGGGTATATTTTCCAGCAACTCATAATGTATTTTAGGAACTATTAGAGTATGTCCAGCAAAGACGGGCTTTATATCCAAAAAGGCTATCGTAAATTCATCTTCGTGAAGTATATGAGCATTTTCGAGCCCGGAAGCTATTCTGCAAAACAAGCATTCAGGCGTGTCTTCATTTTTTTCAGCACTGAGACCGGTTTTCCTGCCTGCCATTATTAGATGAATTGTAAGTAAAAAAGTTTGAAGAAATTCCCTTACCAATAAGTCATAAAAAAAGGCCGTCTCGGAAAAGACGACCTTTTTCTTTAAAAATTAATTTCTATTTAACATAAATTTTCGTTCCATCATCACTAACATAATATTTTTTTCCGCTGGAATCTTTATACAGCATGTGGCCTTTTGCATCTTTTCCTGCTGACAGATCGGTCCCTGTAATTTTCTTCATTTGAGCGTCGGAAAGCTTGGAATGTGAAGTTTGGTTGGACATATTATCAGATTTGCCGGTGGTACCCGCTGGAGTCGACTTTGTATCCGGAGTGGTTTGATGAGTCGGATTTACTCCTTCGGTAGGGTGAGTCGGGTTGGTCTGTTGCGAAGGAGTAGTCTGCTCGGCAGGTGTAGTTTGGGTAGGCGTAGGATATGTATTGGTGGGTGACGTTGTAGAAGGGGTCATCGGATCGGGGTTCTGCTGATTAGGATCCTGCGCAGGTGATGTGGAATTAGGTGTTGTAGTAGGGTGCGTAGGATTTGTCTGCTGCGCAGGAGTCGTTTGCTGACTTGGACTTGTCTGCGTTGGTGTTGGATAAGTATTGGTGGGCGATGTAGGATGCGTTTGTAACTGGTTCGGATCCTGTGTAGCCGGAGTAGTGCTTGGGTTAGTTGCAGGTGTAGTGGAATTCGGCAAATCTGTTTGCGCAAAAGATGGCAATGTAAAAAGCATTCCTGCAGCTATTGCGATGGAAATCCCTTTTTTATAAAGGTTTCCTTTTTTTATTTGATTTTTCATTGTTATTAAGGTTTGATTGTGTTAAAATTTATAAGGTTAGATAATCGTTTATTCAAACACCGTGCCTGTAAATAAGAAGTACCGTGATAAATAAATGACATTATGAATGCTAGCATAAATCAGCATTTATAAGATTAAACTAATACCACTTTATTATGTCATATATTTTATTGTAAAGGTGAATAGATCACCATAAAATTTTTATAACATTATAGATTCAATCTAATTTAGATATCATTTAATAGTCAGCCCTTTAAGATATATGAAGCTTATCACTGCTTATAGCGGGAAAAGAATATGGTTTTCCGTTTTTACTTTAAGTATCCTGTTATCTATAATATTTTCAGGCCATTCTGCAGCACAATATCGTATAGTGGACTGGGGTGCGTACTTTGCTGATAGCACAACTGACTTCAGCTTTGCAGAGGAAGAGTATATTGAAGATATAAAGCTCGATCAGCAGGATCCGCAGAATGTTTATGTAGTGGGAATGACGAAATCTACATTTGGTTACAGCATGCCATGTGACAGCGATACTTTATTTTATGGCGGTCCCGGAGATGTCTTTCTTGCAAAATATGACCGTTGCGGTGCACTTCAATGGTCAAGATATTTGGGCAATGAAAACAAGACGGATTATGGATATAATATGGCTTTGGATTATGATGTTTTTGGTAACACGACCATATATATAGGAGGTGAAATGAAGACCAATGGCAGAGGCCCTAAGGCTGTTATTTGTGATGGTGGAAATGTTCCCTTCCAGATTAAGCCGGCTGCAACGTGGGATGCTTTTGTTGCTAAATATGATGAAACCGGAGATCTTCAGAGGTGGACCTACCTTGGAGGTACTGAGCCGGACTCTGTTTCAAGCGTTGATCAAATTCTTGGGCTGGCCGTTTATAACCATCATGTGTTCGCAGTGGGTTACACAGAGTCCAAAGATCTGGATGAAGGTGCACGCATAAAAGGTGTTTCAAGGTATGGTCAGAGCGGAGACGGTTTTATTGCAGAATTTACGGCTAACCTTGATACGCTATCCTATTTTTCATATGTGGGGGGGCGCGGACAGGACCGGTGTCATGCAATTAAAATTTATCAGCCTGATACGGGATCAGTACAATTATTTATTGATGGTACCACCGAGAGCGTGGATGGAATTTTCGCGGGGACTGGATTTGATAGTGTGTTAACCGCAGCGCCTGATGCATTTGTAGGAAAATGGGAAGATACTTCTGGTACTGGAAAATTCGAAAGAATTTGGTGTACTTACATAGGCGGAGACGGAAATGACCGGGGAAGGGATATTGATCTTGACAATAAAGGTAATGTAATAATGAGTGGGCAAACTCAAAGCGATTCTTTAACGTGGGCTCATGGATATGATTCTACTTATAACGGTGATATTGATGGCTTCGTAATTAAGATTCCCAATGACGGAGGTATGCCAATCTGGGGCACATACTTTGGCGGCTATAATGACGATCAGCAGATGGGCGTACTTTGGAACCGTAGTGCAAAAGGAGACAGGGTTTTTATAACAGGAATAACGAATAGTTCGCAAAATCCCCGTTGCCTTCCTACACCAAACCGTCTGCATTTTCCCGTTTTTCCTATACTGGGCGATTTGCAAAACTATATTAGCGGATATGCGGATACAGCATATTGTCCTAACATAACCGAAACGGATGCATATATTGCCGAGCTCACCGATGCGGCATTGGGTCAATCTCTTATTTTTTCGTCTTATTTAGGTGGATCAAAGCCGGAAATAAACGGAAACCAGCAGTTTAGCTACAGCCCAACATTAGCAATGGCCACCACCGGCGAATTGTATATTGCATTGAATACTTACAGTGACGACATCCGGCAGGCTGTAGGCACTCAGTTTCAAACACGAATTGATATTTTTCATGGACAAACTGATGCATTTATTGCACGGCTTTTAAATGACAGTGACCGGATGGAGTATAACTGCAAATATCCTCCTGATCCGGATGCTGTCATTACCTATGCGGAAGGAAATTTCTTAAATGTATATCCCAATCCGGCCCAAAAGTTTAATGCCTCTTTTTCACTTCCAGGAAGCGCCACTATCAGTTATACAGTTTTTGACCCTGTGGGAAGAAAAATTTTAGCTGACACACATTTTTTTGATAGTGGAAAAAATGTTTTACCGATTGATTTAACCCGCCATCCTTCGGGATTATACATTTTAGAGATAGGGTATAATAAGGAATTATACCGGATTAAGCTCTTAAAGGAATAGCATCTTTCGCACTATCAATGGATGGTATCATTATTAAGATTGTGATTCCTTTTTATTAATAAAGCCCGACCTCATCTACAGACTTTCAATTTGGTACAAATAATTCTTTATTGTTAATGGTGTGATTATTTCCTTAAGGGATAGCAGTTTTAATTTCCCTCGCAAAGTCTGCCTGATTCATAATCATTCCTGTTTAATATTATAAAGATTAACGTTCGTGATTTAGCTTTGCAGCGTCTTTAACTAAATCCGGATGCAGTTTTTATGGGCTGGATGATTCAAATGCTTAATTCTTCTCTCGGCAGGAAATATGTAATGGCGCTTACCGGTTTGTTTCTCTGCAGCTTCCTCGTTATTCATTGGTTTGGAAATATGCTGCTATATGTTCCCGACAATGGAAAAACCTTTAACACATTTACCTTTTCCATGGAACATAATATTTTGATTCGGGCAATGGAGTATATCCTTTTTGCGGGTTTCATTATTCACATTATTCAATCTTATACTTTAACACGTCAGAACCAGAAAGCAAGACCGATCCCTTATATAGTAGTTAGGAATACCAATGCTACGCCCTGGTATTCCAGGTATATGGGAATCTTAGGCGCATTAATTTTTTTCTTTCTGGTAGTTCATCTGAGAAATTTCTTTTGGGATCTTCGGTTTACAGATAAAATAACCGATGATGCTCAAAGTGAAATAATTAATCTCTATCCTGAAGTAATATCTGTGTTTTCTATTTGGTACTATGACGTTATATATGCCGTAGGGGTTATCGCATTGGGCTACCATTTATGGCATGGATTCCAGAGCGCCTTTCGCTCTTTGGGTATCATGCATAAAAAATACACTCCAGCAATAGTTTGGATAGGTAAAATATATACTGTAATCATTACCGGAGGCTTTTTATCTATGCCTGTATATTTTTATCTGTCTCAATATTTAAATAAATAACTGTTGAATGGCATTACAATCCAAAGTCCCACCTGGCGCACTTGATCAAAAATGGACACAATATCGCTCTACCATAAAATTGGTAAGCCCTGCAAATAAAAGGAAGCTGGAAGTTATTGTAATCGGGACGGGTTTAGCGGGTGCATCTGCAGCAGCATCTCTCGCCGAATTAGGCTATAAGGTCAAAGCGTTTTGTTTTCAGGATAGCCCCAGGAGAGCGCACTCCATTGCGGCCCAGGGTGGAATTAATGCTGCAAAGAATTACCGTAATGATGGCGATAGTATATACCGTTTATTTTATGATACTATAAAAGGTGGTGATTACCGCTCTCGCGAAGAAAATGTGTACCGTCTGGCTGAAGTAAGTGTCAACATTATTGATCAATGTGTTGCGCAAGGTGTGCCTTTTGCGCGTGAGTATGGCGGGTTGCTGGATAATCGATCCTTTGGTGGCGTGCAGGTATCGCGTACATTTTATGCCCGCGGTCAGACAGGTCAGCAATTATTAATTGGAGCATATCAGGCGCTGGAAAGGCAGATAGGTTTAGGAAATATTAAAATGTATTCCAGGCACGAAATGCTGGACGTAGTAATATCCGATGGAAATGCGAACGGCATTATTGCGCGTGATTTAATTACGGGTGAGATCCAGCGGCATGGTGCACATGCTGTAGTTCTTGCCACAGGAGGTTATGGAAACGTATTTTTTCTTTCTACCAATGCCATGGGATGTAATGTTACCGCAATCTGGAAAGCATATAAAAAAGGCGCGTTTTTTGGGAATCCATGCTTTACACAAATTCATCCTACCTGCCTTCCCGTGCACGGCGAATATCAGTCAAAGCTTACTTTGATGAGCGAATCGCTGCGCAATGATGGCCGGGTTTGGGTTTCCAAAACAAAAGGCGACAAAAGAAAGGCAAGTGAAATTCCGGAAGGTGAGCGGGATTATTACCTGGAAAGAAAATATCCTTCATTCGGAAACCTGGTGCCGCGCGACATTGCCTCCCGCGCGGCTAAAGAAGTGTGTGATGAAGGCAGAGGCGCAGGACCTACCGGGCTGGCAGTATACCTGGATTTTGAGGATGCTATAAAACGACTGGGTCAAAATGTAGTAAGTGCTCGTTATGGGAACCTTTTTGAAATGTATGAAAAGATTACCGGAGACGATCCTTATAAGACTCCAATGATGATTTATCCTGCAGTTCATTATACCATGGGAGGGTTATGGGTTGATTATAATCTGATGACTACGGTTCCGGGGCTTTATGCTATTGGCGAATGCAACTTTTCCGACCACGGTGCAAACCGCCTCGGGGCATCGGCACTAATGCAGGGACTTGCAGACGGATACTTTGTGCTTCCTTACACTATTGGAGAATATCTTTCAGGAGAAATACTTTCAGGAAATGTAAACACCAATAGCATGGAGTTTATAGAAGCCGAAGAAAATGTAAGATCGCGCATTAAAAAATTATTAAACAATAAAGGGGGAAAAACGGTTGACTATTTTCATAGGATGCTTGGTAAGGTAATGTGGGATGATTGTGGCATGGCCCGGAGCAGGGAAAGTTTATTGAGAGCCGAAGGAGAAGTAAAAAAAATTGAGCAGGAGTTTTGGGAAAATGTCAAAGTTCCGGGAAAGGAAAATGAATTTAACCAGGAATTGGAGAAGGCTGGGCGTGTGGCTGATTTTATTGAGCTCGGTGCGTTAATGATTCAGGATGCCTTGCATCGGGAAGAGAGCTGCGGCGGACATTTTAGGCTGGAATATCAAACACCGGAGGGGGAGGCTTTGCGTAATGATGATCAGTTTATGTATGTAGCGGCGTGGGAATATGCAGGAAACGGAAATGCTCAGATGCATAAGGAAGAATTAAATTATGAAACGGTGCATCCGACACAGAGAAGTTATAAATAGCGTATTATTCAATTCTGATTTTAAGGCTAATATCTTGCAATTGTAGAAAGTTTAACCTGAGCTATGAAGTTGACATTAAAAGTTTGGCGTCAGAAAAATTCCCAGGATAAAGGTGGCTTTGAGAACTATTTTTTAGACAATGTTGATGCAGATGCGTCCTTTCTGGAAATGTTTGATGTGCTGAATGACAAGCTGATCAATGAAGGGAAGGATCCTGTAGCCTTTGACCACGATTGCCGGGAAGGAATATGCGGAACATGCAGTATGTATATAAATGGTCGCGCCCATGGACCGCGCCAGGCTACCACTACCTGTCAGCTCCATATGCGTTTTTTTAATGATGGTGATACCATTGTTGTAGAACCCTGGAGGGCTAAATCATTTCCTGTAATAAAGGATCTAGTGGTAGACCGTTCTGCATTTGATCGGATTATAGCTGCCGGCGGCTATGTTTCAGTAAATACGGGCCAGGCACCCGAAGCAAATTCGATTCCGGTCGAAAAAGATAAGTCAGACATTGCATTTGAATCTGCTGCATGCATTGCCTGCGGTGCTTGTGTAGCTGCCTGTAAAAATTCTTCTGCGATGCTGTTTGTGGCTGCAAAAGTCTCTCATCTTGCTTTACTTCCACAAGGCGATGTTGAACATTCTGGCCGTGTTCTCGATATGGTTGTACAAATGGAAAGGGAAGGATTTGGAGGCTGCACCAATACAAATGCATGCGAGGCTGAATGTCCCAAGGAAATTTCCGTTACCAATATTGCCCGCCTGAATAGAGAATATATGAAAGCCAGTCTTTCTTACAGTAAACCATAGATGCTTTAATTCACTTCTCTATCGCAGATTTAAATCACAGGCCCCGGTTCAAATTTTTAGAAGAGGTAATACAATTTTAAGCGTTTAAAAAGGTTGTAAATTGCATACTTCTGAATACGCAATGCATAGCTATAAATGTATATCCGGAAAACAAATAGTTATACGGGTTTTATTCTCGATTATATCATTAATTTTTACTCATTCCGCATTTGCAACTCATAACCGGGCAGGGGAAATTGTTTACAAGCATTTAAATGGTTTCACTTACCAGGTCACCATAATTACTTACACCAAGACTGGGGGTGAGTCTGATGCTGCAGACAGACCCAAACTTCAAATAAGCTGGGGAGATGGAACTACAGATTCCTTATTCCGGTCAAATGGAAATGGGAACGGAGTAGAAATTGAAAACCATATAAAATATAATGAATATACAGGTGTGCACCGATATCCTGGCTTTGGGACTTTTGTAATTTCTATGTCGGATCCTAACCGGATCTCCACCATCAGGAATATTCCTAATTCTGTAAATCAGCCATTTTTTATTGCAGATACCTTAAAGATTTTAGATCCCCAGTTTTATGGGTACGATAATTCACCGATCTTATTAAATCCTCCGGTAGATTACGGTTATGCCGGGCAGGTTTATATTCATAACCCAAATGCATATGATCCTGATGGTGACTCTCTGTCTTTTGAGTTTATAGTTCCGGGTACCGCCCCCGGACATGATGTGGATGGTTACGTGCCACCTAACCAGGTTCCGGGCACTCCGTGCTGCCAAAGTTTTACCATAAACTCACGCACAGGGGAAGTGGTGTGGGATCATCCTGTGTTTGGTGCATCACCTGCTGATGCAGGGATTGTGTACAATTTTGCAATCCTGATTAAAGAATATAGGAATGGGTTTGAAATAGGCACTATGGTGCGCGATATGGAAGTAATTATTTTAAATGCACTTAACCGTCAACCGGTATTAGCAGAAGTACGGGATACGTGTATAGTGGCCGGCTCTACATTAGTGCTGAATGTTTCAGCAACGGATCCCGATGCAGGCCAAACAGTTAGCATTATATCAAACGGAGGCCCTTATGATGTGCCGTCAAGCCCTGCAACTTTTACCTCCTTCTCAGGCTTTGGCAGGGCTTCAGGAATCTTTAATTGGAATACCACATGTGAACATATCAGGGCTCCTTTTTATCAGGTGGTTTTTAAAGCAGAAGATAATTATAGTGGTGGACCTGCCATTGATTTAAAGAATTGGCTGATAACAGTAGTTGCTCCTCCCCCGCAAAATGTGCTTGTAACCCCCCAGGGTAACAATATAATAGTCAGCTGGCAAAATCCATATTCCTGTGCTGCCACTGCTCGTTTTATAGGATTTTCAGTGTGGCGAAAGGAGGGAAGCGACTCTTTTATTCCAGGCCCATGTGATGTAGGTTTGGAAGGTAAAGGATATACCAAACTTGGGGAACATCTTACCGACTATCAGTACATCGATCAAAATGTTCAGCGGGGTAAGTTATACTGTTACAGGGTGCTTGCAGAATTTGCAGATCGTACTGCGCCGCCCGCTGGTTTTTTTTTCAATAATGTGGAAAGCCTGCCTTCGGATGAAAGCTGTGCTTCTTTGCGTAAGGAAATCCCTGTAATTACAAATGTAAGCGTCACTGTAACAGATGTTGTGAATGGCAATATGTTTATTGCGTGGTCCAAACCCAATGCAGCAGATTTAGACACCCTCCTAAATCCCGGGCCGTATAAATATGTGATTTACCGATCTGTTGGCTTTCCGGGTGCAGCAGCTATGCAAAAGATTGATTCGTTTTCAGCGCCTTCTTTTTATTTATTGAACGATTCCGTTTTTAACGATAAAAATTTAAATACTTCAGATAATCCATATTCCTATAAAATAGTTTTTTATTCAAATGGAAACCTGATTGGGGAAACCAACACTGCATCAAGTATCTATTTAACAACATCAGGAAGCGATAACACAGTTACTCTTTCGTGGCAGTTAGACGTGCCGTGGACTAATAACTATTATATTATTTACAGAAAAAATGCTCAGGCACAATATGATTCTATTGGCACCAGCAATTCTTTTTCTTTTTCCGATGAGAGCCTTGCAAACGGGGTCGAGCATTGTTATGTGGTTAAAAGTGTCGGCAGTTATTCAGCTCCGGGATTTGTAAATCCCATAATAAATTTATCAGAAGAAAAATGCGCCATGCCGGTAGATACAATTGGGCCTTGCGCACCAGCCCTTACGGTAAGAAACACCTGCAATGACCAGGATTTTAATATTCCTGGTTTTGTTAATCAGTTGTTGTGGACTTATGCAGATCCTAGCTGCGCTGATGATGTGATAAAATATTTAATCTATTTCGCATCGAATTCATCATCCGCCTTTACTTTGGTAGATTCAGTTCCCGATCCTGCAACCTCCTCCTTTAACCATGTGCAGTCATCAACTATCAGTGGCTGTTATGCAGTAGCTGGGGTTGATTCGTTCAGTAACACCGGACCTTTATCGAATGTAGTTTGTGTAACCATTTGTCCTACCTATACTTTGCCTAATGTATTTACACCGAATGGTGATGAGAAGAATGATGTGTTTCATCCATTTCTGCCAATAGCTTTTATTGACAAGGTAGATATGAAAATATTTGACCAATGGGGAACATTGGTTTATCAGACCAGTGATCCTTATATAAGCTGGACCGGAAGAGATATTAAGAGCGGGAAGGAATTACCTGAAGCAGTTTATTATTATGTCTGCAATGTATATCAAAACGGTCTTCGTGTGTTACCAACGTTGAACGGTTACATTCATCTTTTAAAATAGTAAACTATTAGGAGAAATCCTTTAAGGTGTATTCAGAAAGGTAAAAAATTTAATCCTCCATCTTGTTCACTGGCATTATTGAAACTACCGGTAAAATTACTGATCTCGAAAAAGAAGGTTCTAACATACGCTTCACCATCCAGTCCCCTATTTCACCAGAATTAAAAATTGATCAGAGCGTTTCGCATGATGGAGTATGTTTAACTGTAGTGAGTGTGCATGATGGCCATCACTCTGTTATTGCAGTTCAGGAAACTTTGAGTCGTTCCAATTTAAACAGGAAAACTGCAGGAACCATTATTAATCTCGAACGCTGTTTATTGTTAAATCAGAGGTTAGACGGACATATTGTACAAGGTCATATTGATGAATCAATAAGAATAAAGTCAATAAAGGAAATGCAGGGAAGCTGGTTATTCACATTTTTCTTACGGGAAAAAGATAAATTTTTTTTAGTAGAAAAAGGGTCCGTATGTATAAATGGGGTAAGCCTTACGGTAAAAGAAGTAAAGAAAAAAAGTTTTTCTGTTGTGATTATACCCTATACGTTCGAGCATACTAATTTTCAATTCCTTAAGGAAAGTGATAAAGTGAACGTGGAATATGATATTATCGGAAAGTACTTTTTAAACTATTTAAAAAAGAAATGAACATCCAAAATGAAACATAGGAAAATTCAAATAGGGATCTGATCTTTGTATTATGGCTGCTTCACCAGAATATCAATTAATCCTACAGCAAATACAGGAAAAAGCACGGAAGGAAAAGAAGGAGAATCGTGTTTTATTCAAACGTCTGAAAAAAAGTAAACCAATTGGTTTTGATAAGGCCTTTAAATATTATCATGACGTAGCATTTTCAAATACAAATTGCCTTGAATGCTCGAACTGCTGCCGCATAGCACAGCCGGTTTTCGATATGAAAGATATACGGCGACTTTCAAAACATCTTTTAATAGGCCCACGTGAGTTCATTAAAAAATATTTAAAAAAAGATCCCACCTACGAGTACCTGACAAAAACAACTCCCTGCCCATTTATTGGTGACGATAACAAGTGCCAGGTTTATGAGTTCAGGCCTTCCGGTTGTCGCACTTATCCCCCGGCTAAATTACGCCAGACACCTGAACAGCTGGATGTGATTCACGATAACATCGGTATTTGCCCTGCAATAAATAAAATGGTGGAAAAAATTAAAGAAAGGTTTAGTCTCAAAGAGAGATTGCCTTTTTTCATTTCACCCGCATTGCAGGAACCTGTTTCTGTACCTGTATCAATCGCTGCTTCCGAAAATTCTTAGTCAACTATTACGCAAGATTTTAATACAGATATCTGATTCTATAAAAGTAGAATTCACTTTATTTTCTTATTCCCTGCAGCTGCTCACTTAATTCTGACCATCGGTTCATTTCTTTCTCGAGTTGTTGTTTATAAAGTGTGTAATGGGAATAGATCTCCTTTGTTTCTTCTGCAGGAAGTAATTCGGGTCTTGAAATTTTCAATTCCACATGGGAGATTGAGGTTTCGAGATCAGAAATTTTTTTTTCCGCCTCCGTTACCTGGCGCTCTAATTTTTTCCGATCCTTTTGAAGCTGCCTCGTGTCTTCAGACGAGATGAGTTTTGGAACTTCTTTACCATTCCTTTCGCTATTCTTTTGCAATTCAAGGTCGCGGAAAGTTTCGCTTTTCTGAGATTCTAAAAATTCATAAACCCCGCCGGCATATTCTTTAATGGACTGATTTTTAAAATAATAAATTTTATTCACTAAGCCATCCAGAAAATCACGATCGTGGGAAACTACTACTAAGGTTCCGTTATATTTATTCAGAGCTTCCTTCAATACTTCCTTTGATCGCATATCAAGGTGATTTGTTGGCTCATCGAGCACCAAAAAGTTGACAGGTTCTAATAATAATTTTGCCAGAGAAAGCCTCGATTTTTCACCACCGCTAAGTACTTTCACCTTCTTGTCCACATCATCACCACGAAACAAAAACGCACCCAGCAAGCTTCTTACCCTGGAACTCATTTCACTTGGAGCTATTTTATCAATGGTATTAAATACCGTTTCTTCGCCACTCAGTCGGTCGGCCTGGTGCTGTGCATAAAAACCAATTTTTACATTGTAGCCTGGTTTTAATTCTCCTTTGGCCTCTTCTTCACCTACAATAATTTTTGCCATTGTGGTTTTTCCTTCACCGTTCCTTCCTACAAAAGCAATCCTGTCACCTCTGGAAATCTCGAATGAAATGTTTTGCAGAATGTTCTTATTGCCGAAGCTTTTATTGATATGCTTCGCCTCAAATACCACCTGGCCCGAACGTTCTGCTTCAGGAAAACGAAAACGTATGGAGGAGGCATCTTCATCATCCACCTCTATCCGTTCTTTACGGTCCAATTGCTTTATAAGTGATTGTGCAAATTTCGCCTTGCTTGCCTTATACCGGAATTTTTCTATAAGCACTTCCGTCTGCCTTATTTCCTTATCCTGATTTTTCTTTTGTGCTAAAAGATGGTCCCGGCGCTCCTTCCTTAAATGAACATACTTGGAATAGGAGCATGGATAATCTTCAATTTTCTTATTGGATATTTCAATGGTTCTGTTTGTGACGCGATCTAAAAAGGCCCGGTCATGAGAGACCAGCACAACCGCACCAGCGTAATCCTGTAGAAATTCTTCCAGCCAGATAATTGCTTCAATATCTAAGTGATTAGTAGGCTCATCAAGCAACAGCAGGTCCGGTTTCTGCAACAATAATTTCGCAAGCTCAATCCGCATCTGCCATCCTCCGCTGAATTCGCTTACGTTCCGCGAAAAATCTGTTCTTTCAAACCCCAATCCTAATAAAATCTTTTCCATCTGGCTTTCGAGCGTGCCTATACCCAGTATCTCCAAACGATGCCCCGCATCATGCCAGTCGTTCAGCAGATCGAGATATTCCTTCTCCTGATGATTTGCATGATGGCTTACACTTTCTGTAAGCTCTGCATAGTGTTTTTCAAGATTTTTTATTTCAGCAAAGGCAGTTTCCGTTTCCCGCAGTACGGTTTTACTTCCGTTGAAATTTAACTCCTGTGAAAGATAGCCGCGCGTAAATTCCTTGGGAAAAGAAACAGTTCCTTCATCTGCGCTGTCATTACCTGCAAGTATTTTAAGAAGGGTAGATTTTCCAGCACCATTCTTTCCAGTTAATCCAATCCGGTCCCGGGGATTAATAAGAAAAGTAACATCTTCAAAAAGATATTCACCGCCATAATGCACACCAAGGTTAGTAACAGAAATCATAAAGCAAAATTAGTTGGTAGAGCCGATAAATTTTTTATCCTTTTCATTACGCTGGCATTGTCTCATTATTTTTTGCCTAAAATAAAAATGAAAAGAGTGGAAGGAGTAAGATAAACCGGGTCGTGATATAGAAAAATAAAAATGGAATGATTTATGCAAAAGGTTGATTTCAGAAAAAATTTTAATAAATTAAAACCCTTAAACAAATGATTCACAATTCATTAAAGAAAGTATCTTACGGATTGGCGGCATTTTGTTTTACTCTTGGAGTGAACAATTTCGTTTTTGCACAGCAAACGTCCCCAACCACACAGCCTTCAACGCCAACTACTCAGCCAACCACGCCCACTACACAGCCGAATACTCCGGTTACGGATCCTGATGTTCAAAAGAATAATATGGATAACGGCAACAAGATTATGGATAAGGACAATAAGGGTATGGACGAAAACATGAACAAGAACGGTATGAAGGATTCATGGGAAGATTTTAGAAGCGATGTTAAGGCAAAATACCAAAAAGTAATGGATGAAGTTCAAGCTGTAAAGGAGCAGGCTAAAGAAAAGAAATTTGATGCTTCTCCTGACTTTAAGCAAGCCCTGGACAGATTTGAATCACGCGCGAAAGAATTTGGCCGGCGCATGAGAGATGCAGATGAGGTTTCCGCAGATAAGAGAACTTCATTCAGAAAAGAAATGGATGAAGATCTTGCCAGGCTGAATGCAGAACGTGATAAGTTGAAAGCTGCATACCAAAAGCAGATGGATAAATAATTATAGATCTGGTAATAAAAAACCCATAACAGACCGTTATGGGTTTTTTTTATTTAGCAGATGAATTAAACTTGCTACACTGTAAATTTAATCCCCTGGGCTAATGACGAAGACGTTCCATAATTAATAGTATTTGTCTGCCGGCGCATATACATTTTCCAGCTATCACTTCCGGATTCACGGCCACCGCCTGTTTCTTTTTCACCCCCGAATGCACCTCCAATTTCTGCACCGCTTGTTCCTATATTAACGTTTGCAATTCCGCAATCACTTCCTGCTGAAGAAAGAAACTGTTCCGCTTCTAAAAGGTCCTGGGTAAAGATTGCAGAAGACAGCCCCTGTGGTACATCGTTATGTAAATCAATTGCTTCTGCCATGGTTTTATATTTCATCAGGTATATTAGAGGGGCGAATGTTTCCTCTTTCACAATAGGTAAATTATGGTGTACTTCTGCTATACATGGAACTACATAACATCCCGATTCATATCCCTCACCATCCAGCACTTCACCACCTGTAAGAATACTGCCGCCTTGCTTTTCTACCTCATGTATAGCATCGGTATACATTTTAACAGCTCCGGTATCTATTAAAGGGCCTACATGGTTTTCAGGGTGGAGGGGATTGCCAATATTTAACTGATTGTATATCTTTTTAAGGCGATCTTTTACTTCTTCATAGACATTCTCGTGAATAATAAGACGCCTGGTAGAGGTGCAGCGCTGGCCTGCAGTTCCAACAGCGCCAAATGCAACGGCGTGCATCGCGAGGTCAAGATCAGCCTTTTCAGAAATAATTATTGCATTATTACCACCCAATTCCAAAATGCTTTTCCCCAGCCTTTCGCTTACCAGCTTGGCTACCCGTTTTCCAACCCGGGTGGAACCAGTTGCTGAAATAAGTGGGATGCGGGGGTCTTCCAGCATTATATCTCCAACCTCCTTTGAGCTTCCCGCAACCAAATTCAGTACTCCTTCAGGAATATCATTTTCTTTTAAAACCTTTGCAATCAATAACTGGGTGGCTACAGAACACAGCATTACTTTTGAAGAAGGCTTCCACACAATAACATCACCACAAACTAAAGCAAGCATTGCATTCCAGCTCCAAACTGCAACTGGAAAATTAAACGCAGTTATTACTCCAACAATTCCGAGAGGGTGCCATTGCTCATACATCCGGTGGTGGGGTCGTTCTGAATGCATGGTCAGTCCATATAACTGTCTGGATAAACCAACTGCAAAATCGCAGATGTCAATCATCTCCTGCACTTCCCCAAGCCCTTCCTGGTAACTCTTACCCATTTCATAAGAAACTAATTGTCCTAAAGACTCTTTTTTGTTTCGCAGCTCTTCTCCAATCTGCCGGACGATATCGCCTCTTTTAGGAGCGGGAACTTTTTTCCAATCGGTAAAAGCTTTTTGAGCTGTTTGTATTACATTCTCGTAATCTTCACGTGAAGCAAGCCTCACCTTACCGATTAATTTGCCATCTGCCGGCGAATAGGATTCAAGTATTTCACCTGATGTATTGAGCCATTCTGTACCTGTAGATGCCCCGGAAGAAATAGGTTCTAACTGCAGCTTTTTTATAAAATTAAGCCCAGCAGTTTCAGCCGTCGCTGGTAATTTAATATCGATCATCTTAAAGGATTTTATGCAAAAATAAATGAATGATTCGATGATTCTAAAAATCACGGAAATGCGCTCAAGCTATTAAGCTTTTACTGCATAAATCTATCAACATTTATTGCGGGTAGATTCAATTTCCACGGGGATAACCCGATAATTGTAACTCCGATTAATTGAATACTTTTGCCTAATGTTGTATAAAACTTAAAGGATGGAAGAAAGAGATTTTGATGAGATGTCGCCGGTAGACATTATATCTTCTGTAGAACGGTACGAAGAAATGGTGAATAGTGGAGCTTCCTCGTTCTTTGATGTATCCACCTTTGAGCATATTATTCAGTACTACGAGCTTAAAGAACAATGGAAAAAGGCTTTGCATGTACTTGACTATGCAATTGGGCAACACCCTTTTTCAACTTCACTTTTGATTAAAAAGGCTGGACTGCTCATTTATTACCGGAAGTTTAAAGAATCATTTGCTTTACTCGAGCAGGCCGAAGCGCTTGAACCCTCTGATATCGCCATATTTATTTTGCGTTCTGATCTGTACGTGGAAAAAGGTATGCATAAAGAAGCCCTCGAAGTGCTGGACCATGCCATTAAAATTGCAGATAAGGGTGACCATGAAGAATTGTATCTCGAAGTTGCCGATGTATACGAAGACTGTGACCGCTATGATATGGTATTTGAGTGCTTGAAAAAAGTGCTGGGGATGAACAGCAGTAATGAAGAGGCATTAAGCAGGATGTGGTATGTAGTGGAGCTTTCAAAAAAATTTGACGAAAGCATTGAATTGCATAAAGGCATTCTTGACAATGATCCTTATTCGTACCTGGCATGGCACAACTTGGGTCATGCCTATTTTGATTTAGGAATGTATGAAAAAGCTGTTGAAGCATATGAGTTTGTTACAGCCATAAATGAATCCTGCGACCTTGCTTACCGTGATTGCGGAGAGGCCTACTTTCAGTTAAAACAATACCATAAAGCTATAGACCAGTTTCAGCTGGCGATAGAATTTTCTAAACCATATGAAGAGTTGTTTTTCTCAATCGGCGTCTGCCTGGAAAAGTTGAAAGATTACAATAAGGCTCGCACTTTCTACAGGAAAGCTATCACCATAGACCCAAAGTATGATGAAGCTTATTTCAGAATTGGAGAAACTTATAAACGTGAAAAGCTTTGGAGTAATGCTCTTAATTTCTATAAAAAGGCCCTGCGTCTGATGCCCGATAATGTTCAATATCTTATGGGAATGGCTGTGGGATTTTATAAGCGGGAAGACGTCAGTGCATTGATCTTTGCGTGCCAGTCTATTATGGCTTTGAACCCGAGGCATAAGCCGAAAGGAATTTATGAAAAATTAATTACTTACCTGATCGACCTGGAATGTTATCTTGATGCCATCAAGCTCCTTGATTTTGCAGCTATTGAAAAAGGAGAAATGCCCAGCTTTCCATTTTTGCGCTCTGCCAGTCTGTTTAAAATAGGGTTGAAAAAAGAAGCAATTGCCTGGCTAGAGGAAGGATTAAGCAACAACTACGCAAAACATAAAGTGATGTTCAAACTTGCCCCGGAGCTGAAAAATGACCCCATTATCACCTCTATCATTGAGCAGTTTAAATGATCGGGAATACCAGAACATAAAGCAGTGGAATAGTATGTTCCTTTTATTATTCTCTTAATCGTGTATTGAAGCGGTAAAATAATAAATAGCCGAATGCAATTTGTATCTGAAAATTTACCTTCAAGAGCTGCGAAGCCGAGAAAAGTTGGATTAACAATGGTGATGGATAAGGGATTGAGCATCCGTGAAACAGAAAATTTTTTATCCATTGCGGAGCCATACGTCGACATTGTAAAATTGGGATTTGGAACCTCTGCAGTTACTCCCCGTTTAAAGGAAAAGATTGCCGTTTATAAGAGTGCTAACGTACCCGTATATTTTGGCGGCACTCTTCTGGAATGGTTCTATGCCCATGAAGCATTTGAAAAGTACCTGGAGTTACTTGATGAATATCAAATTGATTACGCAGAGGTAAGTGACGGGTCTTTAGAAATTCCACATGAAAGGAAGTGTGAGATTATTTCGAGGCTCTCAAAAAACAAAATTGTATTATCAGAAGTAGGCTCGAAAGATGCTGAAAAAATAATTCCGCCGTATAAATGGATCCAACTTATGAAAGAAGAAATTGAGGCCGGCTCATGGAAGGTAATTGCAGAAGCCCGGGAGGGCGGAAATGTGGGAATTTACCGCGGAAGTGGTGAAGTGCGGGAAGGATTGGTAGATGAAATATTAACGCAGGTTCCGGCTGAAAAAATAATATGGGAAGCCCCTAATAAATCACAGCAGGTTTTTTTTATAAAGTTAATTGGCTCCGACGTAAGTTTGGGAAACATACCTCCTAATGAGGCAATCCCGCTGGAAACTTTACGGGTTGGATTAAGAGGCGATACATTGACCTTTTTTCTCAACAAAAAATAATAAATAGCAAAGACCGTTTTATTTCAGATTGGCTAACGTGAGTTTGTTAACACAATAACCATTTCATCTTTTTTAATTTGAAGATCTACGGACTCATTGGCTATCCGCTAACACATTCCTTTTCTAAAAACTTTTTTCATGAAAAATTTCTTCGTCAAAAGATTATGGATTGTACCTATGAAAATTTTCCTCTGTTAAGTATAGATCAGTTCCCTTTGCTTCTGGATTCCCGTCCGCAACTGGCAGGTTTGAATATTACCATTCCGTATAAGGAATTGATTATTCCTTATCTCCACGAATTGGATGAAAAGGCAAAAGAAATTGGTGCAGTAAATACTGTTACAGTTGTTGCGGGAAAATTAAAAGGATTTAATACGGATGTATTTGGTTTTATGCAGTCTATCCTTCCTCTTATTCAACCCCATCAAACGCAGGCCCTTATACTGGGTACGGGCGGAAGTTCAAAGGCAGTGGCATATGGCTTAAAGACTATGGGATTATCTTATCAGTTGGTATCCAGAAATCCGGAGCAGCCTGAAGAATTATATTATTCCAACATTGATAAAGATATGCTTCGTCAATATAAGATCATTATAAATACCACACCGGTAGGCATGTTTCCGAATATTGATGATTGTCCGCCTATTTTGTATGAATACCTGACTCCTTCACATTTGCTTTTCGATTTAATCTATAATCCTCCGTTAACAGCATTTCTTCAAAAGGGTAAGGAAAAAGGGGCCTCTATAAAAAATGGGCTGCAAATGCTTCAATTGCAGGCGGAAAAAAGTTGGGAAATATGGAATAGTAACCCATCCGATTGAATAATTTTAACAGTGATACGTAAAAAATGACGGAAATTATTTATCTGGCAATTAGCGCAGCTGTAGGTTTTGCATTAGCCTGGTTTATCATGCGGCATCAATCCTTATTAAAGATTTCAGCACTTTCATCTGAAAAAGATATGGCTGAATCGAGGTCAGCACATTTAATTCAGCAAAATGTAAAATTGGAATTACAGTGTTCTGAGCAAACTGAAAAAATAATTACACTAAATGCTGATGTGTCAGGTGGCAAACGCGACATCGTTAATCTCAGACAAAAGTTGGAGGATCAAAAAGTAGAGCAAGAAGATATGCATGCGCGAATGAAAACAGAGTTCCAGGTTCTTGCGGATGATCTGCTGGAAGATAAAAGCAGGCGCTTTACCGAGCAAAATAAATCCAATATGGATGCTATTTTAAATCCGCTTTCAGAAAAGATAAAAGCTTTTGAAAAGAAAGTAGAAGAGACCTACGATAAAGAACTGCGTGACAAAATTTCTCTTCGCGAAGAAGTGAAAAAATTATATGATTTAAATGTAAGAATAAGCACGGAAGCTAACAATCTTACCAAAGCATTGCGCGGGGATACCCGTAAGCAGGGAAACTGGGGTGAATGGATTCTATTAAAAATTCTCGAACAATCAGGACTAAAAAAAGGAGTCGAATATGAAACACAGTTCATCACTACCTCACAGAACGGAACTGTTATAAAACCCGATGTTGTAATTTTTCTTCCCGACAATAAGCACCTGATTATCGATTCCAAGGTTTCTTTAACTGCCTACGACCGATATGTGAATTGTGAGGAAGAAGGAGATATTGATAAATGCTTAAAAGAACATTTGATATCCGTCCGGAATCATATTAAGCTATTGGGTGAGAAAAGTTATTCTTCTGCACAGGGTTTAAGATCTCCGGATTTGGTACTGCTCTTTATGCCCCTTGAATCGTCATTCTCTCTGGCTGTTCAGCATGATAATGAATTATTCAATTTTGCATGGGACCGGCAAATTGTAATTGTAAGCCCAACTACTCTTTTAGCTACGCTCACCACTGTTGCAAGCTTGTGGAAAATTGAAAATCAAAATAAGAACGCTTTGGAAATAGCACGGCTTAGCGGAATTATGTATGATAAACTTGTTGGCTTTATGGAAGATATGATTAAGGTAGGCAACTCTCTTCGCAATATGGACGATCAATACAAGTCGGCAATGAATAAGCTTCATGAAGGTAGCGGGAATGTTATTCGTACCGCAGAAAAGGTAAAGGAATTGGGGGCAAAAAATTCCAAAAGCCTTCCTTCCGGAATAATATTGAGAGCAGGTGAATAATTAATATAATACTGAAGAGTGATCAGGCTTCTGCATTCTCAGTTTTAAACTCGCTTGTGGTATGAAAAGTAATTTCAGGATTTGTTTCCTGTATATTACGGAGCATCCATTGCGACGGTGAAAGGTATACCAGATGGTCGTCCTTATCTGTAAAGATATTTTGAGACTTAAAGCGGATAAACTCTTCCAGCTTTTTTTTATCATACGAGGTTACCCAGCATGCCTTATAAATTTCACGGGGTATAAATTCGCATGCTGCTCCATATTCATTCTTTAACCGGTGCTGAATAACTTCAAACTGAAGATCTCCAACCACGCCAACTACTTTCTTACTGCCGGGCTGCTGGTAAAATAACTGTGCGACGCCTTCTTCTGTCAGTTGCTCAATACCTTTTTCCAGCTGCTTGGTTTTCATAGGATCACGGTTAATCAGCTCCTTGAAGATCTCAGGCGAAAAATTTGGAATTCCTCTGAACTGCAATTTTTCTCCTTCCGTTAGGGTATCACCAATTTTAAAATTCCCTGTATCATAAAGTCCTATTACATCTCCAGGAAATGCTTCTTCAATAATATTTCTTGCTGAAGCAAGAAAAGTTGCCGGGCTGCTGAATTTTAATTCTTTATCCAGCCGGCAATGGTAGATGTATTTATTGCGTTCGAATTTTCCGGAAACGATTCTTACAAAAGCAATACGGTTACGGTGCTTGGGGTCAATGTTCGCATGAATTTTAAAAACAAAACCGGTGAAAGTCTCTTCATCAGGATCAATCATCCTTTTGTCAGTTTCCCTTCCCTGCGGTATCGGAGCAATATGTATAAACGTGTCGAGTAATTCTTTTACTCCGAAATTGTTTCGGGCGCTGCCAAAAAACACAGGTGCAATATCAGCAGCTAAATATTCTGCAATATTAAAATCCGGATAGACTCCATTCAGAAATAAAACATCTTCCCTTAATTGATTAGCGTCTTTCTCAATTAATTCATCCAGCAGGTAATCATTTAAATCAGTGAACTCAATACGGTCTTTCTCCACCGTTTGCTTTTCGGGCTGAAAAAGCTGCAGCGATTTATCGTAAAGATTATAAACACCTTTAAAGAGTGACCCTCTGTTTATTGGCCAGCTGAGCGGCTGTACATTTATCGAAAGTTTTTTTTCCAGTTCATCAAGAAGATCAAACGGATCTCTTCCCTCCAGGTCCATTTTATTAATGAAAACAATTACCGGAGTATTGCGCATCCGGCAGACTTCCATTAGTTTTTCTGTTTGTGTTTCTACCCCTTTTGTAGCATCTATAACGAGGATCACGCTGTCAACAGCAGTCAGGGTACGATAAGTATCCTCAGCAAAATCCTTATGACCAGGGGTATCGAGCAAATTGATCAGGGTATCACTGTATTCGAACGTCATTACGGAAGTGGCCACTGATATTCCCCTTTGCCTTTCAATTTCCATAAAATCGGAGGTAGCTGTTTTTCTGATCTTGTTCGATTTTACGGCGCCTGCAACCTGTATTGCACCGCCATACAGCAAGAACTTTTCCGTTAATGTTGTTTTACCTGCATCAGGATGGCTGATAATAGCAAAAGTCCGTCTTCGGGCTCTCTCTTCTTTCAATTTCATGATCCGCAAAACTAAGCGATAATTTTTTTTAAAATTTTTAAAAAATGCTTTAAATGATTATATTGAAATCATTATGAATGATGACAATACAATCACCTATTTTAAAGGCCGTGGTGCTCAGATTAAACCGCGCAATAAATTTTTGAAACAGGAATATGTCGAGGAGCACATAGAAGGACTTGATGAAGCACTGCTATCCAGCCCCAATACACAGGTCTTCATTGAACATCCTAAAAAGATCATTAATAAGGTTGATAGTCCTGATTTAGGATTGATGTTTTCAATGAATCCTTACCAGGGTTGCGAGCATGGATGCATTTATTGTTATGCAAGAAATACGCATCCATATTGGGGTTTTAGCGCAGGACTTGACTTCGAAAGCAAAATTATTGCAAAGCCAAATGCTGCCGAATTGCTTGAAAAAGAATTACAGCATCCTAAGCACCGTCCATTTCCAATCATGCTATCCGGAAATACGGACTGTTATCAGCCGCTGGAAAGTAAAATGAGAATTACAAGGCAAATGCTGGAGGTCTTGCTGAAATATAAGCATCCTGTAGGAATGATTACCAAGAATTCTCTGATCCTGCGCGATCTCGATATACTTGCAGAATTAGCTTCATTGCATTTAGTGCATGTTTCTATTACTATTACGACCTTAAATGAAGAGTTAAGAAGGGTAATGGAGCCGCGCACGGCATCTTCCTTAAAGAGATTAAATACCGTAAAGGAATTAACAACACACGGAATACCTGTAAATGTGATGATGGCCCCCATTATACCATCGCTGAACAGTGACGAAATTCCTGCTGTATTAAAAGCAGCATCAGAGCATGGTGCATTGGATGCACATTTTACAATAGTTCGCTTAAATGGAGATATTGCGCAAATTTTCCAGGATTGGGTACGAAAGAATTTTCCCGATAGGGCAGAAAAAGTTTTGCATCATATAGCCGATTGTCATGGCGGCAAATTGAATGATAGCCGTTTTGGCGTCAGAATGCAGGGTGATGGCAAGATAGCTGAGTCCATCCACAGCTTATTTGCTGTTTCAAAGAACAAATATTTTAAGGATAAGCAATTACCGGAATACAACCTGAGCCTCTTTAACAATAGCAGGAATAAGGAACAGCTGAAATTATTTTAAGGCTATCTTCTGTTTAAAAACTTCATTCCTTTCTTATAAGATGTATTTGATAATCCATTTCAAAAATTAATTGGAAATGGGGATCTCATCGCTCACAATAAGCTATTCAAGTACTTAACCGTATTCCTTCCTTTATGGAATAAAGAGAGGAAATATTTAATCGTTTATATCCTTCAGGTCTAAGCAGGTCTGTAGTGAGCGAACTAAGTTCGCATCCTTAACAGACCAGGAAGTTATTTATTTTCGTTCGCGAAAAATTAGATTATGAGTAATGAAAGCTTTAGAATTTTATGCTGGAACATCAATGGCTTGCGTGCCATATGGAAAAAAGGTTTTCCGGATTGGCTTTCGAAAGAAGCACCGGATATTCTTTGCCTTCAGGAAACAAAAGTAACACGTGATCAGCTGGATTATGAAGTAACAAATTTCGAAGATTATAAAAGTTATTTTTTTGCTGCCGAAAAAAAAGGATATTCCGGTGTGGGTGTATACACATTGCATGAACCTTTAAATGTAAAGATGGGATTCGGCAATCCGCTTTTTGATTCTGAGGGAAGGGTTATAGAAATGGAGTTTGAAAAGTTTTTTTTATTTAATGTCTATTTTCCAAATGGTGGAAGGGGCCCTGAACGTGTAAAATACAAGCTTGATTTTTACAAAGAACTTTTTAACCGTTGTGAACAATTACGAGCCACGAACAAATTTATTATTGTATGTGGCGACTATAATACGGCACATAAGGAGATAGATATTGCACGGCCCAGGGAAAATGAGAAATTCAGCGGTTTTCTTCCCGAAGAAAGGGCATGGATGGATAAGATTGTTGAAATGGGTTATATCGATGTTTTCCGCGAATTTAACCAGGAGCCCAATTGGTATACCTACTGGGATAATGTTACCCGCGCACGCGAAAGAAATGTAGGCTGGCGTATAGATTATTTCTTTATCAATAAAGAAGCGCGTAACCAGGTATCAAAAGCCCATATTCATATGGACGTAATGGGAAGCGACCATTGCCCTATCGAACTGCAATTGGATTTGTAATATTGAAATCCTCTTTACTCTTTTACCATTTATCTATTTTCAAGTTCTTTCCGGAGATCGCTTTTCAAAGTAAACGCCCTTGGGTCAGGTATGTAATGATACACTGCTGAATCTTCGAAGGAATTGATTAAGAATGCTATAGATGTTAATGAAACTTCTACCGATATGATGAACCACTTTAAACTGGATTTTTACCATTTGCCTTGCAAAACCCTTAATCAAATATGATTTTTTGATTATTAATGATCCGGAATAGGTTGTCCGCACATTTAAGAACAGAAAAAATTATATCGGTTTCGATAATTATTCAGGCATCAATTTCCAATTGATTTTTAACAAGCTGATAATAATTTCCTTTATGCTGTAATAGTGATTCGTGATTGCCTTCTTCCACAATTCGTCCTTCCTCTATTACAACTATTTTGTCAGCATTCTGTACCGTACTCAATCTGTGAGCAACAAAAATTACCGTTCTCTGATTGCCGTATTTGTCTTTTTTACGAAAGTATTCATTGAGATTTTCAATTATCAGCCGCTCATTATTTGCATCCAGCGAGTTAGTTGCTTCGTCAAAAAAAATGTATTGAGGATCTTTATAGATTGTGCGGGCAATAAGAATTCTTTGCTTTTGTCCCTGGCTCACTTCCAGACCCTCTTCACCAATCTTTGTTTTAAAGCCCAGTGGCAGCGACATTATAAAATTATAGATGTTTGCAGTTTTGCAGGCTTCAACTAAAGCATCAGGGTTTATATCTTCAGTATTGAGGGCAATATTTTGTTCGATCGTATCATCAAAAATAAAGCTGTTTTGCATGACGCTGCCGCACTTACTGCGCCAATAGGATGGACTTATTTGCATAAAATTGTATTTACTCATACAAATTCTTCCTTCATACTTATCAAAATAATGAAGCAGCATTTTCAGCACGGTGGTTTTGCCGCTTCCGCTTGTGCCGACTATTGCTGTTATTTTACCTGCGGGTATTACGAGGTTAATATTTTTTAAAGTTTTTTCCGGAGTTGTATTATCGTAGCTGAAGCTTACATTTTCAAATTCTATATCGCCAGTAAAGGTGAGGTTCTTGTTATAAATAAAGCTTGCCTTTTCTTCATTTTCCTGTGAATAAATTTCATTTAGTCTTTTCAGGCTCAGCTTTACATCCTGGCCGTTTTGAATAAATGTTATCAGCTGCTCAATGGGCGCCTGCAGCTGCCCGAGTATGAAAGTAGTGGCTAACAGCGTGCCCAGTGTAGAATTTCCGTCAATTACAGATTTTGCAATAACCAAAGTGATTAATGCATTTTTCAATTCATTAATAATGAATGAGCCTGTCGATTGTATTTGAGATACTTTTAATGACTTTACACTGTTGATCATACCCTTCGTATGCGTTCTCAGCCACTTCTGCTGCATGCGGCTTTCGCAGTTGTATAATTTAATTTCGTGCATACCTACCACCATCTCAAAAATAACATCCTGCTCTTTTGAACTTACTTCAAATCTTTCATTATCCAAAGCGCGGCGTTTTTTAAGGAAATAAAAAATCCATGAAAAATAAAGTATGGTGCCGCCTAAAAAAAGAAAGAAAGAAGAAACGTTATAGCCGATTAAAATAATTGTAAATACTATAAAAGTAAATACAGAATAAAGTGCAGTAAAAGTATGTTCGGTAAGAAATAGCTTTATCCGCTCATTATCATAGTTACGCTGGATAATGTCACCTGTATTACGGGTGTCGAAAAAGCGAAGCGGAAGCTGCATTAATTTAGCCCAAAATACTGAGAGAATTCTTACCAGAATGGTATTACTTATAGTAAGCAGAATTTTATTCCTGATGAATTCTGAGATTATTTTTCCAAACAGCAAAGCGAACTCCGCTAATATCAATATCTCAACAAATGATAGATTTTTCTCGTTTACTCCTTTATCTACAATGTTCTTTGTGATGCCCGGCAGAGAAAATTCAGCAAAGGCAGAAACTGCTATTGTAAATATTATAATAGCATATGATTTTTTTGGAGCAGAAAAATACTTGAATAGAAGATTCCAGTCATTTTTCTTAACTGATTCATCTTTAAGCTGAAAAAATGTTTCTGTAGGTTCAAGAAACATCGCCATACCCTGTAACTCAGCATCTAATGCAAACTTTTCCTGTATATCTCTTTCACTTACTTTCTCAATACCGGTTGCAGGATCGGCAATTAATTTTTTTTTTTGTTAAACAGCACAACAAAATGCTCTTCCTTCCAAAATAAAATACACGGGAATGTACCGTTTTCAATAATGTTTGAAAAAGTTGATTTAACAGCTATGGCCTTAAATCCTAATTGTTCTGCAGCCATCTTTATTGAGAGAAAACTTACACCAAGCTTTGAATAGTTTGTATTGTTTCTAAGAACTTCTAACGAAATATTTTTGCCATAATATTTGCAGATCATTTGCAGACAGGTTGGCCCACAATCTTTTGTATAGTCCTGCGGTATGAAGGGAAACTTTGCCATTATCTTAAATTAAAACACTATGTTTTTAAACTCATAAAATTCTGCCACCTCAGCAAATTCAGGAATGGCTGACTTATTCTTTATCCATTCTCCGGAGTACGGATCATAACTGCATTTCAATGGTTTAGAAAACGGATCGTCAGGGTGCTCAACAAATGCTCTGCAATCCAGGCAAATATGCCTGAACTCACAATCCATACATATTTTAATATCATCTTTTGTAATTTTCCACTTAGCTAAAAAAGAAGGATTGGAAACAACATCATTTAAGCTGGTCGTATTAATATGCCCGTAATTTTCAGCCATTGACGGGCAGTTTTTAATATAACCGCAGGCATCAATAGAAATTTTTTTATTTAAGCAGGTATTATACTTAAGGCTTTCCGCAAAAAAATCCATGTTAACTGTAAAGAAAGCAGGATTTACAATGCCACAGCATTTATTGCTGTTGATTACATCGGTTGTTAGATTAATATTTGTTAAAGTGTTAGCTACGGTATAATTTTTATTGAAAGGGCTGCTATGCACAGTTAATTTGCTTAAGCGAAGATATTTATTTGAAAATTCAGATAAAAACTTACTTTCATTTGCTTGAACAGAAAAAGGAATAAGAATTTCAACATTTGTAATGATGCTGTTTTCGAGTAAATCAAAAACAGGATAACAATAGCTAAAGCTATGTTTATCAAAAATTCTTATTTGCAGATTTGAACAGCCAAGCTCAGTTAATTGGCTGATTATTTTGTTCCAGTCATGATTACTTCTGTAATCTACATCTACAATGGAATTATCAATAATTGACGGAGTTTCGAATTTCAGTTCGGCATCCGGAAATGACTTTAATTCATCTTTGGTACACCAGAAAATATATTCCTTTTCATAGAGATATAAGAAGTACTCATTTAAGGTTGAATGCTCTTCATTGTTGAAACTATCGAATATTTTTTTCAAGCTCTTGTCAGCATATTTTTTAAGTATAAAATATAAAGAATTCGGAATGAAATCAAAATTTTGTCTGCCCAAATCACAAATAATCGATCTTGTATGTCCTTTTACTGGAATACAGTCGGAGAATAGTTTGAAATATGTATTATCATCAACTTCAAAAGCCATTTTTTCTTCAGTGCTGTTTAATTAATACAAAAAAGTAATGACTTTATCTGCCGTGTTATATTAATTCAGGAGATTGGTCATTTTGTTTAGGCAAAAATATTCTGCTGATAGGCTTATAATATGCTCCTGTTTGCATATACCTGGAGGTTTGATATCTGTCAATCTGAAACGGTTTCCAGTTTGCCGTTTCTGTCTCGTCAGGCGGTTGTTCCTGATTCAGAACTCCTTCCCGATAATTCTTAACTTCATTAAGATATCTGAACGCTACCGGAAGATCTTTTAAGTTTTCAGCTATTTCCTTAATAAGAGTTAATTTTTCCATACTTTCTGCTTTAAAAGAAATTCTGCTATTTTTTTTTCTAAAAAATAGTTACAGGGTTCACTCACCATCCCAAATTGTCCAACAGGATTTACCTCTAAAAAAACAAATTCATTGTTTGTATTTACGATCATATCTATAGAACCGCAGTTTAAATCTAATTTATTCATCAGCAATCTAAGCTTCGATTGCACACTCTTTGGCAGTTTAAAAGGTACGCAGCGATTTTCCTTTTTAAAGTTATATCTTCTGAAATCAACGCGGGTTTGCTCATCTCTTTGAGAAAATATAGCCATTGGATAAAACACACCATCCAGATAAAATATTCTTAGCTCATACTTCTTGTCAACCTGCTTTTGCAACAGAGTCGGGAATATCTTATCACTATATTCATTTAAATCTTCAGCAACTAACTTTTCTGTATACCCGTTAATGGCATCTTCATCAATTTCCAGAAATATGGATTCATCAATTCCTTTTGTTACTACACCCGCCTTTTCAGCAGCAAAATTTAAGAGAGATTTTTTTTCAGTAGTTATAATATATTCAGTAGTTATTAATCCGAAGCTTTCCGCCAGGTTATTTACCATTAGCTTGTTGGGAGCAACATTTAAATAACTGTTAAGCGATTTTATTTTTTTTAAAGTATAATGTAAATAGGTTGCAATGCTTTTTAGCTCATCCTGTTCATATTTATATAGTTGCTTTTGAAAAAATGGATTTAAAAAAGCTTTATCAAAATCAAATTTACCCCTTCTATACCAATAAGAAGTTATGTTGCTGAAGTCAACTTCAATAGCTTCATTATTCCATCTTTGAAAGGTAAATTTTATAGAAGCATTGGTTATTGATAATGCCGATATCTTATCTGTATAATTAATTCTGATTATTTCTGCGGAAGGTTTTAAGAAATTGATCCAGCTTATTACTGCACTGGTAGAATAATCTGTTGATTCGGATACAATTAAAATCATTGAATTAATCGAATTGCTGCTTATTAAATATAAATCAGATTAATGCTTTGAGAAGTAATTCAGAGCTTATAAAATGAAGCAATTTGTTCTTCCTATTGTAAATAAAGATAGGTGTCTCAAAAAATTCATCTTACGAGGGTTTAAGCTGTAAGCTGTTTCTGAAACACCCATCTCCAAAACACATTATCCTAAAGACAATGTGGTAAAACAAAATTAGTGATCACGAGTAGTATCGATAATTATAATCCCTAAGAGTCTTGTTTTACCTTTGGTTTTAGTGCCACCAACAACTTTAGGTAATTGAGTGTTTTCCAATGTTTGGAATTTTTTTGCATCTAATTTTTCAAGTTTCATGTGGATTGTTTCACTTTGTAAAAAAGTGAGAAAATTTAGTGATTTAATATTTAATTATATTAAAATTATGAAATTTTTTTTAAAAGAGCAACTTATTTTTAATTTAATTCCCTTGAATGCTTACTAACAATAATTAAAAGATTTTTCTGGCAGTCTAATACGCGTTGTCATGCACGTTCTTTACTGCCCTGGCTTACGGATCATTCTTTCTTTAAAAGCTTATCCCATTTAAGCTATTGCGGTGCTGCATGCTACCGATGGTTCTGAAGGCACGCATTTTGCCGCGCATCACCGGGTACCAATTCATTAAGCAGGCTTCGGTAATAATGTTTTCCTTCCTGGTCGGCATTTGCAATCCCGACCATTTAGCTTTGGATCTATAATCTAATCAGCAGCTTTATGCATTTGAATCATTTCTTCCAAAAAAGGTAAATAATAAATAAAAAAAACCGGATGTCAGCATACGTAATAGCAGAAGTTTCCATCCATGATTTCGAAGAATATGAAGAAGACAAAAACTCACACTTGCTGTAGTCGCTGCTTTTGATGGCAGGTTTGTGGTTCGTGGCGGACAGACAGAAACATTAGAGGGAAGCTGGCAATCCGAAAGAATTGTTATTTTGGAATTTCCGAAGGTGGATCGTGCTAAAGAATGGTGGAGTTTTGAACTTTACTCTAAGCAAAGGCAATCTGCCAGAGATCTGCAAACACAAAAATGATCGTTGCTCCCGATGCGTAACCTTTATTTATAATAACTGACTCTATTCAAGATATTCTCCGTGATTTTCCATACCCCCTATAGAAAAGTCCTTTTTTCAATTTTATTTATAATTTTTCATTTTCAGTATTTATTAGCCCAGCATTACGATATACGTCAATATGGGGTATCTGATGGCTTGCCTTCCGCATCTGTTTATAGCGTGTTTCAGGATAGCCGGGATTTTTTATGGATCAGTGGCCAAGATGGATTGAGCAAGTTTGACGGAAAAAAATTCCAAAATATAAGCTCAGATGAAACCGATTCCATTTCAAACATAGATGTAGCTTTTGAAGACTCATTAGGAAACCTTTGGGGAAATACGATTTACGGTCCTTATAAGTTTGATGGAAGGAGGTTTATAAATTATCCCTTTCAGAACAAACCCCGCAATTTATGGGTCACTCAGCAGTTCATCACAAAAAATAAAAAAATATGGGTAACCGTGGGTTCAGGAATTTATGAATTGCAAAATAATGTTTGGGTTAAAATTCCCTTTATTAAAAATGATGATCTTGTTTTTTATAATCAGGTGGTGGAGTTGGATGATAACCGCCTGCTTTTTAATTTTCGTGACAGTCTCTGTGTTTACGATAAATATCAAAATTTGAACCGGATAATCTGTAATGAGGAATTATTTCCTGTCTTCAAGTCCGTGAGAACATTCAATAGCGAAATTTTTGTATTTACCAATAAACGCGTTTACAAGTTTAAAAATGATTCATTGATTGTAATTTATCCGGACGAAATAAACGGTTTTGTTTCGGACGTTTATCTTGATAGATCAGGTAAACTTTGGGTGGCTATTGGTAGCCAGGGTGTTAAAATTTTTGATTATTACAGTTCAAACCAAAAATCAATTGATAAAATTATTATACTAGGTGAGGTTTATGATATTATGCAGGACCGTTATGGTAACATGTGGCTTAGCGGCAATTCCGGGTTATATAGGTTAACACCAAGGTACATCCATTTTATTGCGAAGCCTAAAGGATTAATATGTAAGGTTTTTAATGCAGGCGATGGTAAAATTATAATAGGACGAATAGAGGGTGAACCCTTTGTATTTAGAGATGATTCCCTGATTCCGGTTTCAGAAAACTATAATTACAGAGGTAAATTCAAATACTCTGGGGCTTGGATGTATTCGATTACTATTGATAAAGAGCAGAGAATCTGGATGGGTAATAATCATGGTAATATTTACCGTATTAATTCAAATCAGATCGAGGATCTTTCAGGTCGTTTCCAATCGTTTAAAAGAGTAATGGGTGCACTTACATATAACAGGTCGAAAGACGCCATTTACCTATCCGGTGATACGGGTATTGTTAAAGTCAGAAATGACAGTATTGTAAAAAATTTTAGTGTATTTCAAAATCAGGGAGAGTATGTAAATGCCATGAATACTGATTACTCAGGCCGCACCTGGTTTTGTATAGAAAGCAAAACCGCAATTGTGGGGTATATAAAAAACGACAGTGTGTTTACAGTCAAAAACTTTTCTATAAAACTTTTCTCTGATTCCCATTTTTATTTTGATAGTTCGGGATATACCTACATAACTACCAAAACTCAAGGTGTTTTTAAAATTCATCTGATCACGTCAGACAGCATTAAAATTGATTATCATTTTTCAACCAAAAACGGTTTTATATCCAATTTGATAAATGCGATTGACTTTGACAAAAGCGGTCGTATGTGGGTGGCTTCTACGTCAGGTATATTCAGCATAAGAATTATTGACAGTTTACATTACAATGTTTCTAAATATAACCTTGATGCCTTAACGGGCGTTACAGATTGGTCTCTCTGCTATTTAGTATTTGATGGAAGCAACAGAATTTATTTTACTAACCGGTATGGGGCAGGTTATATTGAATGCGATAAAGTGGTGGAAAATGTGATCCCTCCGAAAATTTATATAAGTGACATCAGCATTGCTGATAACAAAGTGAATTGGATGGAGTACTGCAGATTACTGACACCCTTTTTTTTTACTCCCGTTAAACCTGTTCTTCCATTTTCACTAAATCAATTTATTATCAGTTATACCTCCGCCTGTTATTCTGATGCTGATGAAATTTATTATAGCTATAATATGAATGACAATGACAGTTCCTGGATATTTAATGGAACTTCCAACAAAGTTTCGCTCATTAATCTGGCCCCCGGGAATTATGTATTTAAAGTGCATTCCCGTACCGCAAATTCTCCATGGAGCAAGGCAGCTATTTTTGAATTTAAAATTAATCCACCGTGGTATCGTACCGGGTTGTTCTATGGATTATCGATAGTTATTTGCGGTACCGGGCTTATTTTTTATTTAAAAAGAAGAAGAGATCAGTTTGCATTAAAATTAAAAACGCAGCAACACTTACATGAACTTGAGCAGCGCTTACTTCGTGTACAAATGAACCCGCATTTTATTTTTAATTCATTAAGATCAATCAATGAGTATATCCAATCACATAAAACTATCCTGGCTTCGGAATATTTGATACAGTTTTCGAAACTCATGCGAGCCATTCTCGAAAATTCGCGTCAAAAGGAAATTGTTTTATCAAAAGAGATTGAAGTCCTTGAATTATACATGGCTCTCGAATCACAGCGAATGGAGCACCCGTTTAGCTATTCTATTGAAATTGATCCCGAAATTGATCCTGAAAATACTTTAATTCCGCCAATGCTACTACAGCCAATTGTTGAAAATTCAATCTGGCATGGATTGGCGCCAAGGAATAAACCAGGAAAAATTATCATCAGGGTTAAGAAACAAAATGAAACCATTCAATGTGAGGTGGAGGATAATGGAATTGGCAGGGAAGTTTCAAGTATATCAAATAATGGGTTGAAAGCTGAATCGCATGGCTTAAAAATAACCGCAGAACGGCTGGGTATTATTGAACAGATAAAAAAAATAGAAACCAATCTCAAATTCCGTGATTTAAACGGAGATAATAATTTCACAGGGCTTAATGTAACTTTTACGCTGCCTTTTGAAGAAGCCGTCTGAAATCAGGCAAATTGGCATTTTTTTATCAGTACATTATTTGCCTTTCATTTCCGGCCATAATAACGCAATTAATACTATTATCTTGAAAAAGCTTCAAAGTTCATTGATTGTACTAATTGTGTTTTTCGGAACAAGTATTTGCAATGGACAAAATCGAAATAAAAAGGACTTTTTACAAAGATTAATCCGTTATTCAAATAATGATACGGTTAAATTGCATGCCTTGAATGATCTATCTGAAATGTATTCCGATGATAGTTATGACAGCTCCATTATTTATTCAAACAGAGCTATTGAATTTGCAAAAAACTTGATTCAATCCCAATCAGTAATTAGCAGGGAAATAGTTTTTACAATAAAAAGCCAGTTGGCTAAAGCATATTCCTCATTAGGAGAAGTGGAGAGAAGAAGAGGCAGTTATAAGGAGTCAGCAAAACATTTTATGGAAGGTTTAAAGATTAATGAAGAATTAAATGATGAGGTAGGAATGGCAAAAGCATATTGTGATATGGGAAATATTAATCGTATGATGGAGCATAGTAATGAAAATTCTTTATATTATTTCCGTAAATCACTGGAACTAAGGATTACGTTGAAGGATAAAAAAGAAATCGGTAGATTATATAATAACATTGGAGGAGTGTATATTGATATAGGAAGAATTGATTCAGCTTTATATTATCTTAAAAAATCACTTCATATAAAGTATGAAATTCAAGATGTGAATGGCTTAGCAAAAAGCCTGAATAACCTGGCTGTATTATATTCTGATTTAAATTCAGATTCGTCAATTGCCTACTATAATAAAGCTTTATCAGCCGTTGAAAAAACCAATGATAAATATTCTATGAGCGGAATTCTTAATGGTTTAGGTGGAGAGTATATTAACCGGGGGAATTTTAAATTGGCCATTCATTATCTTGATTCCAGTCTTGCAATTGCCAGGAATATACACAGTATCTATTTTCAACAGATGAATTATTTTACCTATACTGATTTGTATGAAAAAAAAGGGGATTATAAAGAGGCATTGAAATATAGCCGTCTTTATAGTCTTTACCGAGATAGTATGTTAAATGAAGATGACCAAAAAGCTATTGCTGAAATGCAATCTAAGTATGAAAGTGAAAAAAAAGATTACCAAATTTCGAAGCTTAGGCATGAAGAGCTTTTACACCAGTCCCAACTTAGCCGTCAGCGAATCATCCAGGTGGTAATAATTGCCGGAACTTTGATTCTGATTCTATCCGGTACAATAATTTTTTATTTATACAAGCGCAGACGTGATGCTAACAGCAGGAAAAAAGAGGCCGAATTCAATTCCATGGTAACTGATGTGGAAATGAAAGCTTTGCGTGCACAAATGAACCCGCATTTTATTTTCAATTCTTTAAGATCAATCAATGAGTATATCCAATCACATAAAACTATCCTGGCTTCGGAATATCTGATACAGTTTTCGAAACTCATGCGAGCCATTCTCGAAAATTCGCGTCAAAAGGAAATTGTTTTATCAAAAGAGGTTGAAGTCCTTGAATTATACATGCATCTCGAATCACAGCGAATGGAGCACCCGTTTAGCTATTCTATTGAAATTGATCCCGAAATTGATCCTGAAAATACGTTGATTCCGCCAATGCTACTACAGCCAATTGTTGAAAATTCAATCTGGCATGGATTGGCGCCAAGGAATAAACCAGGAAAAATTATTATCAGGGTTAAGAAACAAAATGAAACCATTCAATGTGAAGTGGAGGATAATGGAATTGGCAGGGAAGTTTCAAGTATACCGAATAATGGGTTGAAAGCTGAATCGCATGGATTAAAAATAACCGCAGAACGGCTGGCTATTATTGAACAGATAAAAAAAATAGAAACCAATCTCAAATTCCGTGATTTAAACGGAGATAATAATTTCACAGGGCTTAATGTAACTTTTACGCTGCCTTTTGAAGAAGCAGTTTGAATTCAGGGAACTGATTAAATATCTATCGTATTTATTTGCATTAGTAAAAAACTGGCATGATAAAAACAATTATTGTAGACGATGAAAAAAAATTCAGCGATGCGTTGAATAAGATGATTACCGAAAACTTCAGGGATAAACTACATGTTGTTGCAAAAAGCAAATCAGTAAAAGAGGCAGTTCATGACATTAAAATCTATGATCCTGACTTAATTTTTCTTGATGTTGAAATGCCACCCGGCAATGGGTTCCAGGTGCTTGAACAAATTGAAAAAAAGAATTTTGAAGTGATCTTTACAACTGCTTTTGATCAGTATGCAATAAAGGCAATCCGGTTTTCAGCACTTGATTTTTTGCTTAAACCCTTCGGCGTGCAGGATCTAAATGAAGCATTAAAACAATATGATGAAAAGATTCTCACCGAAAAAACGCAGAAACAATATGAAGTGCTGCTTTATATTAAGTCAGTAAGTGATTCTCAGAAAAAAATTGCGCTTCCTACATTAAATGGTTTTGCAATTGTAAGTCTTGGTGATATTATCAGGTGCGAGTCGGATAGTAATTATACTCAGTTTCATCTAAAAGACAAATCAAAGATTTTAGTGTGCAAGCCTTTAAAAGATTATGAAGGGTTACTGGAAGAAAATGGTTTTTTCAGGGTTCACCAAAGCCATCTGATCAATGTGCATTACATTAAAAATTATTCCCGCGACATTGGCGGAACTATTACGATGACTGACGGATCAGAAATTGCCGTTTCGAGGCGAAAGAAGGATGAATTTCTGAAACGCCTGATGAACGGGTTTTAGCAAAGCCGGATTCTATTTCAATTTTACCGTATTGTTTTCTTTCCCTACCGCTTTCTAAATGCAGCGGATTGGCCCTTAAGTATAACCATAGCTTTCTTGCAATTTAAATTATCATTTTTTTTCACTGCTGTCCGTTAAAAATCGGAAAAGCCACAATTAGGAATGCCCCTGGCTGTGAGAATAGATCGCTGATAGCTTATTTTAAAAAAATTCTGCCTGTTGCTCAATCAGGTAGAAAATAGCTGCTGCACCAATTTAGTTCTTGGTTTTTCAAAAGCAGCTAATGGATTTTTTATAAAATCAACAGGTGGATGTAACTCATTAAATTAAAGCGAATGATGACTTTCCGATTGCTGAATGACCACTTGCGTTTTGCTTGCCGTTGAATGACGACAACTTTATTCCTAATGAGTTCTAACCTTTAAATCCTCAACTATTAAATCAAAAATTTTAGCTTATAAGCATTCAAAGGATTTATGAAGAGCTACAGAAGAAAGTGTTTTTCATGGTTCATCAAGGCTACTTGATCAATGTGCAGTGCATTAAAAATTCTTATTGCACCATTAAGTGGACCTGGCTGGTCGGAGGTAGCAGTTTCAAGGCGAAAGAAGAGGGAATTTTTGAAAACCGCTGATGGGGGATTTAAATAAATAAACCAAATTCTATTTCAATTCTACATCATTTGTCTCTTCCAATACCGCATTCTAAATGCTGAGTTTATAACCTGATTACAGAGATATCTTTAAGGTTCTTAAAAATTTATCTCGCTATGAAATTTTATACAAAGACCTTAACACTATTAGGAATAGTATTCCTCCTCACCCTCAAAACCTCACAATCGCAGGTTTGTACCAGCGGACTTTACAATCCATATTACAGTTGTTATTATGGTTCAGCCATTGACAATTTTAATCTAAGTAATATCAATCAAACAAATACCGGCTGTTCAGGACCTGATGCGGCAGATTATACTAATTTGAGCTGCGAACTGGCCCAGGGGGAGTCCTATATTTTTTCACTCACTTCCTCGTCCTATTATCCATATAGTGATTTTGCAGGCATCTGGATTGATTTTAATGATAATGATGATTTTGGAGATGCTGGTGAAATCCTATTCAGCTCATCTTACAATGGAGAATTTACCGGGACAATTGCTATTCCTTTAACAGCTCCTCTGGGAATGCATCGTATGAGAGTAAGATTAAATGGAGATTACTATCAATTTACTTTGCCCGATGCTTGTATGACCTTTTACTATGGGGAAACACAGGATTATACAGCCAATATTTCCGCTGCACCTCCATGTCCCGGAATCTCCTCCTTGTCAGTTTCAAATGTAACCTTAAGCACGGCCGATATCAATTGGACCTGCAACTCATGTGCAGGGCCTTTTATAATTGAATATGGAATGGCCGGATTTGTTCCCGGAACAGGCGCTTCTGCTGGTAGTGGTGGTACTATAATAAGCGCTAATACTTCACCTGCTTCCCTTTCCGGACTTACTCCGTCTACTGATTATTCGGTTTTTATCCGGAGAAATTGTGGAGTTGATGGATACAGCCAGAATTTAGGTCCTGTAAATTTCACTACGGTATATGATGCATGTGGTACTCTGTCGGCTATTACGTGTGGAACATCTGTCACCTCCGTTATTCCTCCGGGTACGGGGGCATTTAATACATGTCCCAACCCTCAGGTGGGTAAGGAAAATATTTTTGAATTTACAAGTATGGAAGCGGGGACTTATACAATTACTACGACTTCTTATGGATCCGGCGCTTTTGCCTATAAGGAGGCAAGCAGTGGCTGCAATGGGGAGGGATGGATCTGCATTGATGGCATTTATGGATCCGGAACCTTCATATTAGGATCACTTTCAGCCAATACAAATTATTACCTGATCCATGATGCTTCATCCACATACGGTGCGAGTTATACCTTTCAGATTGATTGCTTTACCCCCTATTTTCCCTGTCAAAGTATAACTACAATTGATAGTTGCGGATCACAGGTAAATGCATTTATACCTTCAGGGGTAGGAGCGTATTCAAACACACAATGTCAAGATTATCAGAATTACGGCAAGGAGAGAATTTATTCTTTCACGCCAACGGTGTCGGGTAATTATACCTTAACCCTCAATCAAAACAATAATGGATATTATAGTGCTGGTTTTAGCTACAAAAAAGCATCCTTAGGCTGTGATGAAAATAACTGGAATTGCATCACTGAAACATCCTATAATAACATTTATCTTATCGGTTATTTGTTACAGGATACCACTTACTACTTCCTAGCAGATGCATATTCTCTTTCCGGTGCTGATTTTACCTTGCAGATTGATTGCTTTACCCCCTCTTTTCCCTGTCAAAGTATAACTACAATTGATAGTTGCGGATCACAGGTAAATGCATTTATCCCTTCAGGGGTAGGAGCGTATTCAAATACACAATGTCAAGATTATCAGAATAACGGCAAGGAGAGAATTTATTCTTTCAAGCCAACGGTGGCGGGTAATTATACCTTAACCCTCAATCAAAACAATTATGGATATAATAGTGCTGGTTTTAGCTACAAAAAAGCATCCTTAGGCTGTGATGAAAATAACTGGAATTGCATCACTGAAACCTCCTATGATAACACTTATCTTATAGGTTATTTGTTACAAGATACAACTTACTACTTCCTCGAAGACGCATATTCTCTATCCGGTGTTGATTTTACATTGCAGATTGATTGCTTCATTCCTTCAACCCCCTGTGCAACGCCTACCGTTGTATCCTGTAACAGTATCATAAATTTTTCAGTGCCTTCCGGAACAGGTGCATTTAATCTCACCGGGTGCGGCTATGGAGATAATCCGGTTGGTAAAGAGATAGTTTATGAATTTACACCTACTTTATCAGGAAATGCAAGCATCCATATTACTGCTTCTTCATACAGCTTTCCTGTTAAATACTTTTTTAAAGAGGCAGCTTCAGGCTGTAATTCCAATGACTGGAAGTGTATTGGGGAATACTATTCTTCTACATATTTATTAATACCTGCTACATTGAATGCAGGGACTACCTATTATATAATGGCTGATGGTACTACCTTGAACGGGGGTTCACAATCTTTTGAAATTACTTGTCCCGAGGTATGGAATCCGTGTTCTACTATTACACCTATAACGTGCGCATCATCCGTTACAGCAACAATTCCCCAGGGAGTGGGCGCATACAATCAATCCTCAGGAATTTCGGGCTTAGAATGTACTGCTTACAATCCATTTGGAAAGGAATTAATTTATTCTTTTTCAGCAACAGTTTCGGGAACTTATGCCGTTAATGTTACAGGCACAAATTATAATAGTGTAAGTTATCTTATCAAGGATGCATCTTCAGGATGTAATGACTTAAACTGGACATGTATTGGTTCCACGTCAAACCCAACCTATTCTTATCCCTACTATACGCCTTACCCGTTAGTTGCCGGCCAAACTTATTATATTATGCTAAAGGCAGGAAGCTATAATGGAGCAAATCATGATTTTTCTATCAGTTGTCCTGAACCATATTTTCCATGTGATTCTATTCAAAGCGCAAATTGTGGGGATCTTGCTACAGTAAATATTACGAGCGGATTGGGAGTTTTTTCTCCACGCAATGGGTTTAGCTACACGGGGAAAGAAAAGATGTTTGAATTTACGCCAGCCGTTTCAGGAAATCATTTGTTTAATGTTGAAGACTTAAGTTATAATGAAGAGGTACAATACTCTGTTAAAGTAGCTTCTGACGGATGTAACAATAATAACTGGACACCACTTGCATACGTATATTATGGAAGTCAGTCAGTGGCTTTCCCTTACCCTTTAACGGCAGGTGAATCGTATTATATTATGGCCGATGGTGCCGATCCTTCACAAACTGCTACACATCAGTTTACCATTGTGTGTCCTTCCGTTGCCTATGATGCTTGTGCAACCATAACAACCATATCAGGTTGCGGAATTGCGATTACTTCTTCACGTCCTGAAGGATTAGGTGAATTCGGACCCGTAAATTCTTGTGGATATAACCAGGAACCGGGTAAAGAAAACATTTATGAGTTCATAGCCCCGGCTACAGGGAATTTTGCGTTGGGTGGGTTCTCCGGTGGGTCAGGTAACGACCTGTTTTTTGTTAAAGAGGTATCGTCCGGATGTAATAATGATGGATGGGAATGTATTGGAGGAAATTTGGCCCTGGTTTCCGGTACTCATTATTATATTATGGTGGATGGCTTAGATACCATGAGCTCCACCCTGACATTTGAAATTGATTGTCCGAACCCGGATCCCTGTTTATCAATACAGACAATTACCTGTGGGTATCAAAATCCCGTGAACGTAAATTTTCCACCCGGGGCAGGAACATATAACTTCAATACTTGTAATAATGCTTATTACCAACCTGTAGGAAGAGAAGTTATTTATTCGTTTTCGCCTTCAGAATCCGGAAGTTATTACCTTAATTCAAATTATCTTACTTCAGAAACCTATTTCTTCATTAAAAATGCTTCCGGAGGGTGCGGTGATTCTGGATGGGATTGTATAACAGCTACAGACTATTTTTACTATTCTGATCAACAATTACCCTATGACCTAATTGCCGGCAATACCTATTATATTATGGTTGACAATTCGGAAACTTATGGAACATCATTTAGTTTTTATTTAACCTGTGCAACCGGTTGTGCACAATATGCCGACAATGATGCAGATGGTTATGGGGATGCTAATAATGTAAACTACTCCTGTTTTCCCGTATTAGGATATGTACCTGATAATACTGATTGCAATGACAATAATTCCGCGGTTTATCCCGGAACTACAGATATGTGCAATGGCATCGATGATAACTGCAATGGTGTTACGGATGAAAATGGTTTTACGGCCACCGTCACTCCTTCAGGAACAGTATCCGTCTGCCATGGCGTTCCGGTTGCCCTGACGTCGAACACAGGAGCAGGATTGACTTATCAGTGGTACAAGGGTAACAACCCGATATCAGGTGCAACCAATTCTACCCTTTCAACCATCAAGAAAGGAAACTTCTCGGTAGTTGAATTGAATGGTGCCTGCACAGCAACTTCAAACACTACCACAATAACCAGGATAACAGCACCCAATGCAACCATTACCGCCAGCGGCAGTCTTGACATCTGCACCACCGGATCGGTAACATTGCGTGCCAATTCAAGCAATAATCACACTTTCACCTATCAGTGGAATAAGGGTGGAATACAGATCAGCGGCGCTACTACTCGTTCCTACGTTGCTACAGGAAGCGGTGATTATACCGTCAAGGTTACCAATGAGAGCGGGTGTTCCAGTACCTCTGCAATCACTACCGTTTATACATCCTGTAAGGCTGCAGAAACAACAGAGCTGTTAACCGGCAGACTGAGTTTGTATCCGAGCCCCAATAATGGTCAGTTCGTGATAGAGCTACAATTGAGTGGCGCGGTGAATGAGCAGGCCGACATTGAAATTCTGAATATACTCGGACAAAGCGTTTATTTGAACCGCACAGCAGTAGTGGCTGGCAAATTATTCGAAGGAGTGAAATTTAATGCCTCCGTTCCTGCGGGCGCTTACTTTGTGAGAATAATTACTGATGCTGAGGTTTACACAGGAATAATAGAGTACCAGAAGTAGAAAATAATAAGATACCATTTAACCAAAATCAGGAGAAGCTGAAAATCCTTGTCCACTTTCTTATAGGACTTAAAAGAGTAAGCACCCGGAAGCCGAAAAGGTTATAGAGTAGGCAAACAATTTTATTATAATAATATGAAAACTATCAGTACATCTTTATGCATCATGATGCTAAGCATCTTCTGCATAATTCATTCTGCAAATGCACAAAACACTTTTCCATCCACTGGCGCAGCAGGCATTGGCACTACTACACCAAAAGCATCATCACTGCTCGAGGTGAAGTCAACCACCAGGGGTGTGCTGCTGCCGCGCATGACAATGACACAGCGTGATGCTATCTCCTCCCCAGTGGAGGGACTTTTGATTTACCAAACTGATAAAACCGCTGGATTTTATTATTACAGCGGAACGGCATGGAAAGCCATCTCATCTAAAGGATGGGAACTCAAAGGCAACAGCGGCACTGATGCCTCAATAAATTTTATCGGCACTACCGATGCTCAGCCACTGATTTTTAAAGTGAATAATCAGAAGGCGGGGTTAATTGATTACTCAGCTGCAAATGCAAATACAAGTTTCGGATATCAGACGCTCAACTCAAACACAGGAGCAGATAATACTTGTATAGGGTACCAGGCACTTTTTAATAATACCACAGGAAGTGATAACACTGCCACGGGAATTGGTGCGCTTTATTACAACACCACCGGAAATTACAACGCGGCAAATGGGTCTTATGCCCTTTATTACAACACCACCGGATTTAACAATACCGCAAACGGAAATCATGCGCTACATATCAACAATACAGGATACGACAACACCGCAAATGGAGCTAGTGCCCTTTTTTCCAACAACACCGGATATAATAACACCGCAAATGGGGCAGATGCACTTGCTTACAATACCACCGGATTTTCCAACACCGCAAATGGGTATTTAACCCTTTATAGCAACACCACCGGAGCCTACAACACCGCAAATGGAGCTAGTGCCCTTTTTTCCAACAACACCGGATATTACAACACCGGAAATGGAGTTAACACCCTTTATTACAACACCTCCGGAAATTACAACGCGGCAAATGGGTCTTATGCCCTTTATTTCAACACCACCGGATTTAACAATACCGCAAACGGATACGAGGCCCTTTATTCCAATACTATCGGATATTTAAACACCGCAAATGGAAATAACGCCCTTCTTGACAACACCTCCGGAAATTACAACGTGGCAAATGGGTCTTATGCCCTTTCTTTGAACACCACTGGAAATTATAATACTGCCAATGGAATGGATGCGCTTTTTTCCAACCAAAATGGCTACAATAATACCGCCACCGGTGTTGAGGCCTTGTATAAGGCTAATAATCACGATAACACCGCCTTTGGATATCAATCGCTTTTTAGTAATGTGGGTGATTATAATACTGCAGTGGGATTTCAAGCACTATATTCAAATACAACAGGCTATAATAACACTGCTCTTGGAATTAATGCAGATGTTTCAACAGGCGGCCTGTATAGTGCTACTGCTATAGGTCAAGGTGCGATAGTAGATGCCAGCGAGAAAATGCAGTTAGGCAGTTCTACAACTATATTATCGACCTCTAACGGTTACACTATTGTAAGTGATGGAAGATTTAAGGAAAATATAGAAGATAACGATGTTCCTGGTCTTACTTTCATTAATAAGCTGCGTCCCGTAACCTATACCTTCAATTATAAAACATTTGATGATTTTTTAAGAAGGGACTGCAAGAATAAAATTACGGATGACAACTATCTGAGTCAACTCGCTGAAAAAAGTAAGGCACGCCAAACGGGATTCATTGCACAGGAGGTAGATAAAGCGGTGAAGGAAAATGGGTTTACATTTAATGGTGTCTATGCTCCGCAAAACGAGCATGATAATTATGCCCTGGACTATAGCAGATTTGTAGTTCCGCTTGTAAAAGCAGTGCAGGAATTAGATGAAGGTCAAAAGTCGGAGACCGCAAGCCGGAAGTCGGAAGTGGATGATTTGAAATCGGAAATTGAAAATCTTAAATCTCAAATCTCAAATCTTCAATCAGGAATAAGCGATGGCACTATAAAAGTTTCTATTGCCAGCGAAACTACCGGCGCCTTGCTCGGTCAAAACATTCCCAATCCATTCGACAACTCTACGCTCATCCCCTTCCGCGTTCCGATGAACTGCAGCGACGCTTCGATTGTGATTTCAGAGACTTCAACAGGAAGAATCGTTAGAGCAATTCCTGTTTCCTGCGGTGAAACTCAATTCACTCTTGAAGCAGGAACATTTGCAGGTGGGTCTTATTCTTATTCGCTGTATGTGGATGGGAAAATGATTGACACAAGGACCATGGTGCTGATTAAATAATTTTCCTTCCTGGCCCCTAACCTGCGAGTGAATACAACCGAGCCAAAAAGAAAAAGCATTGGCGCGGTTCAGGTAATACAATAAGGAGAAAGCTGAAAATCCTTGTCCACTTTCTTATAGGACTTAAAAGAGTAAGCACCCGGAAGCCGAAAAGGGTATAGAGTAGGCAAATTTTAAAAACCAATTCATATGAAAAAAATTAGAAAAAATTCGGTGATGGCTATTGTGATTATAGCTGCAGCACTGTTGATTACAACTTCCTGCCAAAAGGAAAAATCAATGTTACCCGTCAATCCATCTGATCAGAAGGTCACGAACGAAGCCAGTCTGGTAATTCCGCCTCATGACCGCGCATACTCTCTTATAAGCGCAAAATGGTGGCAATGGGCTTTGAAATTGCCAGTGGAAAATCATCCCTTCCTGGATACTCCGGGCTTTGATGTGACCGAGGGACAATCCGGACCTATCTGGTATTTAGCCAGTGTGTTGGATACCGTAGTGCGTAACTGTACCATTCCAGCCGGTAAAGGACTTTTTGTTGGAATGCTAAACGCTGAAGCCTCCAGTCTAGAAGGATACCTAACGGAGGAGGACCAGCGCGCGAATGCAGAATTTAATGCCGATCACATCCACGATGTGTTTGCTACAGTAGACGGCACTCCGGTTAAGAATATTGATTCCTTTCGCGCTGCCTCACCTCAGTTCCATTTTTTTGCCCCTACTCCCTGGATTTTCGGCGAAACGGGTGGTCCGGGAACAGCAGTAGCAGACGGTTACTATCTATTGATCAAGCCCCTTTCAGCAGGTAGCATTCATGTTATTCATTATAGCGGAAGATTTCATTTTTCTATCGCAGAAGGAGACCCGTTCGACTATGATGCTGCCACGGACATGACTTATAATATTACAGTGAAATAAGGAAGTTGATAATTTGTAAAAGCTAACATTTAATCTGACAGACAGGGATTAACTTAGAGTTGAGTTAACACAATTCATTAACCCCTAAACTGTCAGAAATGAAAACTGAAATCAAGTTAGTAAAAACAAAATTAGGACTGC